>NZ_CP063849.1:4500000-4787500 GCF_015277775.1 Paludibaculum fermentans | reverse complement strand
GTACGGTGTAAATTTTATGGTCAAGCTACTAAGGGCATGCGTGTGGATGCCTTGGCACAATCAGGCGATGAAGGACGTAGCTAGCAGCGATATGCTTCGGGGAGACGCAAGCAGTCTGTGATCCGGAGATCTCCGAATGGGGAAACCCACTTGGTGTGAACACCAGGTATCGTACGCTGAATACATAGGCGTACGAAGCGAACCCGGGGAAGTGAACCATCTCAGTACCCGGAGGAAAATAAATCAACAGAGATTCCGATAGTAGTGGCGAGCGAATTCGGAACAGCCCAAACCGAGCGATTCGAAAGGAAAGCTCGGGGTTGTAGGACCACAATTACTCTCTCGCAAGCTGGTAGAACTGGAAGGGAAACCGGAAGGGGAAGCTGGAAGGTGAGAGAGTAGCAAACGGAGATAGGAAAGCGTTAACTGAACGGTCTGGAAAGGCCGGCGATACAAGGTGATAGCCCTGTAGGTGAAAATGCAATCCTCTTCAAGTGGCTCCTGAGTACAGCGGGACACGAGAAACCCTGCTGGAAACTGCCGGGACCATCCGGTAAGGCTAAATACTCGATTGTGACCGATAGTGAACTAGTACCGTGAGGGAAAGGTGAAAAGCACCCCTGCGAGGGGAGTGAAATAGTAACTGAAACCGCATGCTTACAAGCAGTGGGAGGGCTATGCCGCAAGGTATGCCTGACCTCGTGCCTATTGAATAATGAGCTGGCTAGTTTTTTTCAGTGGCAAGGTTAAGCGAAAGCGAGCCGTAGCGAAAGCGAGTCCTAACTGGGCGTTTTAGTCGCTGGGAAAAGACGCGAAGCGGGATGATCTACCCTTGATCAAGGTGAAGTCAGTGTAACAGCTGATGGAGGCCTGAACCGGTGTTGGTTGAAAACAGCTCGGATGAATTGAGGGTAGGGGTGAAAGGCTAATCAAATTCCGTGATAGCTCGTTCTCTCCGAAATAGCTTTAGGGCTAGCCTTGCGTGGACCGTCCTGGTGGTAGAGATCTGAATGGACTAGGGGCCTTCCCAGGTTACCGAATCCAACCAAACTTCGAATGCCGGGAACGAATGCGCAGGAGTCAGACAGCGGGGGCTAAGCTTCGTTGTCAAAAGGGAAAGAGCCCAGACCGCCAACTAAGGTCCCCAAATGTATGCTAAGTGGGAAAGGAAGTCGGGAGGCTATGACAGCCAGGAGGTTGGCTTAGAAGCAGCCATCCTTTAAAGAAAGCGTAATAGCTCACTGGTCGAGCCGCCCGGTACCGACAATCCAACGGGGCTCAAGCATACTACCGAAGTTGCGGGTCACTAGCAATAGTGGCGGTAGGAGAGCGTTCCTTTCAGCAGTGAAGGTGGACCGGAAGGACCACTGGAGCGGAAGGAAGTGACTCTGCCAGCATAAGTAGCGATAAACCAGGTGAGAACCCTGGTCGCCGTAAGACTAAGGTTTCCTGAGAAAGGTTAATCCGCTCAGGGTTAGTCGGAGCCTAAGGTGAGGCCGAAAGGCGTAGCCGATGGACACACGGTTAATATTCCGTGACCTCCTAAGGAGATATCGATGCGGGGACGCAGCGTTGAGCTTGCAGTGGGCAATGGTTTCCTGCTGTGGGGGATACGAGGACCGGAGAGGCAAATCCGCCGGTTCGTCTGCCAGGAAAAGCCGCTAAGAGCCAAGGGAGTCCGTACCACAAACCGACACAGGTGGTCGAGATGAGTATTCTAAGGCGCTCGGGTGATAGGTTGTTAAGGAACTAGGCACATTGACCCCGTAACTTCGGGAGAAGGGGTGCCCACCTAAGACGTGGGCCGCAGAGAATAGCGCAGGGCGACTGTTTAACAAAAACACAGGTCTCTGCAAAGTCATAAAAACGACGTATAGGGGCTGACGCCTGCCCGGTGCCGGAAGGTTAAAAGGAGAGGTTAGCCGCAAGGCGAAGCTTCGAATTGAAGCCCCGGTGAACGGCGGCCGTAACTATAACGGTCCTAAGGTAGCGAAATTCCTTGTCGGGTAAGTTCCGACCTGCACGAATGGCGTAACGATCCTGCGACTGTCGTGACAACCTGCCCGGCGAACTTGTGGTTCCGGTGAAGACGCCGGATGCCCGCCACTAGACGGAAAGACCCCGTGCACCTTTACTGCACCCTATCAATGAATTATGGGTCGGTCTGCGCAGCATAGGTGGGAGGCTTTGAATTCGGACTCTTGGGTTCGAAGGAGCCAACATTGAGATACCACCCTGATCGTTCTGTGATTCTAACCTAGCTCCGTAATCCGGAGCAGGGACATTGGTAGGCGGGTAGTTTGACTGGGGCGGTCGCCTCCTAAATTGTAACGGAGGCGCTCGAAGCTTGGTTCAGGAGGTTTGGAAATCCTCCTTTGAGTGCAATGGCATAAACCAGGTTAACTGCGAGACCAACAAGTCAAGCAGGTGGGAAACCAGGACATAGTGATCCGGTGATTCTGTATGGAAGGGTCATCGCTCAACGGATAAAAGGTACGCCGGGGATAACAGGCTGATCGGAGTCAAGAGTTCACATCGACGCTCCGGTTTGGCACCTCGATGTCGGCTCATCGCATCCTGGGGGTGTAGAAGCTCCCAAGGGTTAGGCTGTTCGCCTATTAAAGCGGTACGTGAGCTGGGTTCAGAACGTCGCGAGACAGTTCGGTCCCTATCTGTGGTGGGCGTAGGAGATTTGAGAGGGCCTGCCCTTAGTACGAGAGGACCGGGGTGGACGAAGCTCTTGTGTTCCAGTTGTCACGCCAGTGGCACGGCTGGGTAGCGAACTTCGGTCAGGATAAGCGCTGAATGCATATAAGCGCGAAACCTTCCTCAAGATGAGATCTCCCAAGCGAAAGCTAAGAAGGGCCGTGGTAGACGACCACGTTGATAGGCCGGGTGTGTAAGCACAGTAATGTGTTTAGCTTACCGGTACTAATAGCCCGTTCGGCTTGACCATAAAATTTACTCTTTGCACAGAGCTCCCGCTCTTTTGGCAACAAAGTGGACCCCGTCAATATTCAATGAAGAACAAAGCTCAAACGAGTTTTGGGTGACCATAGCGAGAGGGACCCACCCGTTCCCATCCCGAACACGGAAGTTAAGCCTCTCAGCCCCGATGGTACTGCGTGCGCAAGTGCGTGGGAGAGTAGGACGTTGCCCGAATTAAAACGAGAAGCCCCGGAATCAACCCCGGGGCTTTTTGCTTTTGCCACACCCCACCCACCGCCCCCACGAGATACTTGACTGAAGCAAGTAAGTTAGTTGACAGAGTCAAGTAAATCCAGCGCGCACTTCACCGTCACTTTACGGTCAATTCCCGGCGCCCACCGGTAGGCTGCCCATCCCAGGGCCAGACTTAAGAACCCACCCCCGGCTGCCGGCCCGTTCACCGCTCCAATCTGTTCGAGAGGGTGCACATTAGAGAAGCATGTACGCGTCTGTACGGATGCCACACCCGCACTTGGCCCTTCCCTCTCCGCTCCGCCGGTAATACGATTGAAGGGCAAATGACCCGGAACTCCCGTTTGCTCCTCAGCGCCCTGGCTCCTGCCATCCTTTACCTCACCACTCAGGCGGCCACCCCGCCCAAGCTTGGTTCGCGCAAAGCTCCGCTCCTCACTAAGGACGGCCTCCAGTTCCGGGATCTCAATAAAAACGGCACCCTCGAGCCCTATGAGGACTGGCGCCTGCCCATCGAGAAGCGCGTCGCTGATCTCGTCGCCCGCATGACGCCCGAAGAAAAGGCCGGGCTCATGATCCACTCCTCGCTCTCCGGGTTCACCGGGCCCAACGGCGAAGTCCTCGGTGTCCCGTCCACACCCGGTCGTGGCGGCCCGCCCCGCGGAACTGCTTCCAACGCCAATCGAGCATTCCTGGGCCGTGCCAATCAGAACAACGTCGAGCCCATGGGCAGCGCTAATCCCAACCAGTTGGTGGTCGAGCGCAATGTCCGCTACATCCTCGTTCGCCCCAATGCCGGCGAGCCGCCCGAGATCACGGCGAAGTTCCACAACGGACTGCAGGAACTCGCGGAGGCCGGCCGTCTCGGCATCCCCATCGTCTTCAGCACCGATCCGCGCCACGGCACCGCTCGCCCCGGAGCAGGCAAGCCCGTGCTCTCGCAATGGCCCGATCAGCTGGGACTCGCGGCCGCCCGTGACCTCGAACTCACGCGCCAGTTCGGCCAGATCGCCGCCCGTGAACTGCGCGCGATTGGCATTCAATGCCTGCTCGGTCCCATGGCCGACACCACCACCGAGCCCCGCTGGAATCGCATCAGCGGCACCTTCGGCGAGGACGCCAATTTGAACGCGACGCTCATCAAGGCGATCATTGAAGGCTTCCAGGGCAAGCAACTTGGCCCCGAAAGTGTCATGACGGTGACCAAGCATTTCCCGGGCGATGGTCCCGTGAAGGACGGCTACGACGGCCACAACAACTACGGCAAGTGGACGATTTACCCAGGCAACCAGTTTGACCTCCACCTGATTCCTTTCAGCGCCGCGCTCGAAGCAGGCACGGGCGGCATGATGGGCGGTTACTTCATCCCCGTCGGCAAGGACACCGTTGCCATCAACTTCTCCAAGCTCATGATCAATGGCCTGCTACGCGAGAAGATGGGCTACCAGGGGCTGGTCGTCACGGACTGGCTGCGCAACATGCCCTGGGGCGTCGAGAAGCTCTCTGAGAAGGACCGTCAGAAGATGATGGTGCTGGCGGGCGTGGACCAGATCGGCGGGGACAACGACCCTTCCGTGATCCTTGCCAGCGTGAAGGACGGCGGCATCCCCATGACCGTTCTCGATACCGCCGCGCGCCGCATCCTTCGCCCCATCTTCCAACTCGGCCTCTTTGAGAACCCCTACGTCGATCCCGACCAGGCCAAGACTTCCGTTGCCAGTGAGGCCTATCTGGCTAAGGGCTATGAAGCGCAGATTCGGTCTACCGTCCTGCTGAAGAACGCCGCCGACATCCTGCCCGCCGTCAGCGGCAAGCGGATCTATGTCGAAGGCATCGCACCCGAAGTGGCCGCGCGTTATGGCACTGTGGTCGACGACCCCAAGTCCGCTGACCTCGCCATCCTGCGGGTCGCCACTCCGGCCACCAACTATCCTTATGGCGGAGCCTTTGCCATGGGCTTCGCGCGTGGCAACTCGGCGCCCACCCCTCCTCCGCCGGTTGCGACCTACGGCATCACCCTGGCTTACGGCAACGCAGCAAACTGGACCGTGCTTGAAGGCATCCGCAAGGTGGCGGCTTCGGGGACGCCCACCGTGGTGATCGTGAACATGGATAAGCCCGCCATCCTGACGGAGTTCATCGACAGCGTCGCAGGAGCCCTCGCCGCCTTCGGAGCCAGCGATGCCGCCGCCCTGGATATCGTCTTCGGCAAGGCGAAACCCACCGGCAAGCTGCCGTTCGACATGCCCAGCGATATGCCGTCGGTGATGTCCCAGGCGGCCGACGTCCCGTTCGACATGGACGATCCGCTGTTCAAGTTCGGTTTCGGCCTGACGTACAACCGCTAACCGCCACTGCGCGGTTCCGCCCAATCCCTCTCCGGCTGTAAAGTTCGGCTATCGCCGGGTCGATGGAAGCTAGAGGCTGCGGAACTCTTTGCTGGCACAGACGTCATCCCTTACACCCATGCAGTCCACTGAAGTGCAGGCCAGTCCGGCCCGCGCGTGGTGGCCGTTGGCGTTGTATGCCCTCACCGGTTTCACCGGAGTCCTCGCCGAACAGGGCTTTGAAAAGTACGTCGCCCTACTCGTCGGCGCCACCGTTTTCTCTTCCGCCATCGTCATCTTCGCTTACTTCCTGGGTTTCGCCCTGGGCGCGGGCGGCGTAGCCCGGCTGCAGCAGAAGTGGAACATCCGCCACCCGCTTCGCATCTACGGAGCGCTGGAACTCGCCATCGGCCTCTCGGCCGTCGCTTTCAGCTACGGCTTCCATCCCCTGGTTGATTTGCTGGGTCCGCTGCAGAGCACGGCACAGGGAACCCTCATGCGCATGGTGGTGCGATTTACCTTCGGCGCCAGCCTGGTGCTGCCCACCGCCGTCCTGATGGGTGCGTCGTTTCCCCTCATCGCGATGGCCGTCGATCCGCGCAACGAGAATTCCGGCCGCCGCTGGGTCCGGGCCTATGCCTCGAATCTGATCGGAGCCGTGACCGCCGCCCTCAGCGGAGCCTTTCTCGTCATGCCCGTCCTCGGCGTCCGCGGCTGTATGTGGCTGTGTGCCGGCCTCGGCGCCGTCGTCTGCGCCCTGACGTTTCTGCTGCCCCAGGAAGACACCAGCGCCGCGCGCGCGCAGGCCGCCCGATTTGAGGGCCGTCAGCCCGTCCAGCACGGCTGGCTGCTGCTCACCGCCGCCTTCGTCTCCGGCTTGGTTTTCTTCGCGCTGGAGGTGATCTGGACCCACCTCATCGGCAACCTGCTCGGCTCCAGCATCTATGCGTTTTCTTCCATGCTGGGCCTGGTCCTGATCGGCCTGCTCATCGGCTCACTGCGCGCCGGACGCCTCCGCGACGCCGGCCGGCCCATCGTCTTCTCGCGCCTCTTTCAGGTCAGCGCCGTGCTCCTGCTGGTGCAGTTCCGCCTGTGGGACTATTCGCAGCTCGCCTTCGGCGTCCAACTGCCGGACGGGTTCCGGAACTTCTACACAGTCGAGCTTTACAAGCTGTTGATCGCCGCCATCCTCATTGTGCCGCCGTCCGCCCTCCTGGGTACGCTGTTTCCGGCCCTGCTGCGCCATCCGTCCCTTGCCCGCCAGGGCGGCACCTACTTCGTCGGCTACCTGAACGCCGCCAACTCAATCGGCTGCATCTCCGGCGCTCTCGCCTCGGTCTTCTTCTTCATTCCTGTCCTCGGATCGGCCTGGTCTCTCAAGACGATCGCCCTCCTGCTGGCGCTCTCCGGCCTGGGCCTGCTGTGGTATGAGAAGCCGGGCCGCCGGGCACTGATGCGCAGCACCGCGATCCTGTTGCTGCTGGGCGGCTACGCCTCCACCTGGAGCTGGGATCGCCGCCTGCTCACCAGCGGCATGAACGTTTACTTCGGCAACACGCCCAAGGAGCCCGAGGGACCGCGGCCAAAGGTTGATGCGCGCATGATCTTCTTCGAGGAGGATGCGCAGGGCGGGCTCACCACGGTGATTGAATCGAAGGGCGTGGACTTCTCCCGCCGCGTGCTGTTCACGAACGGTAAGTATGAGGGCTCGGACGATCTCCGCAAGCAGGGTTCGGCCCAGCTCGGTTTCGCCGTGATCCCTTCCCAGTTTGTGGGCAATTTCAACCGCGCGTTGCTCATCGGCCTGGGCACCGGCCACTCGGCGCACGGCCTGGTCCGGCTGGGATATGCCGATGTGGATATCGCCGAATACTCGCCGGGCATTGTACACGCCGCCGCGTCCTGGTTTGGCGGCCGGAACGGCTATGTGCTGAATGAGCCCCATGTGCACCTGCATGTGGAGGACGGCCGCAATGTCCTGCTCACCGCCCGCCCCAGCTCATACGACCTCATCACTCTCGAAGTGACAAGCGTCTGGTTTGCCGGCGCGACGAACCTCTACTCCGCCGAGTTCTACGATCTGGCGAAATCCCGCCTGAACCCGGAGGGCGTGCTGCAGCAGTGGATCCAGGTGCACCACATCAGCCCGCGTGAGATCGCGTCCATCCTGGGTACTCTTCGAGCCCGCTTCCGTCATGTCAGTTTCTGGCTGGCCGATGGCCAGGGCGTCGTCGTGGCCTCCAACCGGCCTCACGACCTCACGCCCGAGCGCCGGGCCTATCTCGATGCCCGCCTGAGAACCTTCAGCGAAGTGCCGGAGAACTTTCTCGCCGAGCTCGAGAAGAACATGTACGACTCGCGCGTGCTGGACACGAGTGGAGTCGACCGCCTGTTATCTTCCGCGAAGCCGGTGATCAACACGGATCACAACCGCTGGCTGGAGTACGCCACGCCCCGCTACAACTGGACCGACGACAACTGGCCGAGCATCAACCTGGCGTGGCTCCGCAGCTTTGCGGCGTCGAACGCGGCAGCGCTCAGACCGAGCCGCGATCGCTAGAGAGCGGACCCGTTCGGGGGCTGCAACTGCCCTGCACCTGGAAGCAACCAGGGCGTAACTGTTAGGCTGCAACCAGGGAGCACCGCGACGTACCGGTCCGACTGCCGGAGTCCGGCCCAACAGGGAGAGCCAGGAGTGCAGCCGATCCGTACCAGTCAAGCTCAGGCGTGCCGGGCGAGCGAGGCCGGGACCAAGACCCTCTTCCTGCTTCCTTTGATCGCTGTTCTCCACCCCAGCCTGTCCCGTGCTGCTGACGAGTCCCTGCCTGTCATCCTGAGAAACGTGGCGGCCAAGTATGCAAGTGCCACTGACTACAGCATGCGTGCCAGCACCCGTTCCAGCGCGGGCTCCTCCGAGTTCACGCTCGCCGCCGCGCGTCCTCATCGCTGCATGCTGCGCCAGAAGTCGCGAACGAACGGGCGCTTCGAGCTCCTGCTCATCGCCGGAGCCGGCGAGGCCTGGGGCTACCAACCGCAGCGGAAGCTCTACACGAAGTCAGGCCCGGAGCAGGGCGAGGAACGGGAGGAGCTGGCCCGGGTCCACCATCAGTATTTCGGGCGTTTCCAAGACCTCGACCGCCTGGCCGCCAGGGCAAGCTCATCCGGCTACGGCACCGTGCAGACCGGAGGCCGCAGCGTCCGCTGCCTTCGAGTGATTGTGGAGGCCACCAGGGATGGTGGGAAAGAAGAACTCTGGATCGATCCCGAACGCTACCTGGTGCTGAAGACCGTAGCCCGTCGCCAACGTCCATTGCCCGAAACCGGAGAAGTGGTGACGACCTCCATCTGGCACGAGTGCGATCTTGACCACCCAGCCGACCCCAGCGTCTTTGCGTTCCAACCACCGCCGGGCGCCCGCCGCACGAACACCCTGGAATACCGCTGAAGCGCAATCGAGTCCGGCCTCGCCCATCAGGCCGTCAAGCGGAACCAAGCCGCTGGAGAATCAACGATTGCTGCCACGCGACGAGTGAACCAATCGTAGCCGGGTCGTGGGGCGGCCCCCCAGGCTTGCGGGCCGGCATGCAGGCCGTCCCGACTGGCCTGGACCTCCATCACCCGTGCGTCTCCCATAGAAAGGCGCACGTGGGCGGCCCGCCCCACTCGACAACAGAGCTACCTCCGCCGAGTCACTTCAGCCGAACGGACTTGCCCGTTCGCCAGGTTGACTGAGCACGAGAACTGGAAGTTGGCCCTGCCCCGCCGTCCCTCCCGTGCGATGGCCCGCCCGGTCACAAAGTCATTCCGGCCTGGATTGTTGTCCGGCGCCACATCGCGAAATGTGATGTCCCGAAAACCGTCGCTCTGTATGCGCCGGGCGACTTCACCCTGGCACACTCTGATTGCCTCGGCGGTGCCGTTCGCATTCCACCGTCCGCTTTCGTTGTAATACCGGCCATCGCGCTGCCCTCGGCCGACATCGATCTGGGCGGAAACGCCGGGGTCGCGCTGGCCATTGGGCCACTGCTCGCCTCTGGCGGAGTTGCCGCCCTGGGCATTGGGGCCCATCCAACCGCGGGTGTCCTGGGTATTCCAGCGGCCGTCACTCGATCCACGCCATTCAAGATCGACGGTATAGCCTTCCCGGCCGCCCTGCGGATCGTCGATCCGAAACACGATCCGTCCGCCGTTCTGGCGCGGATCCCGCACGAGCTGCACACTGCCTCGTCCGTCAATGCCGCGGAATCGGAAATCGTGCGGATTGGCGGGCATCTGTCCGTCGCAGACAAAACGGCGCCACACGGCGGGTTGCCCGGAGAGATTGCGCATCCGGCCTTCGCCACCCTGTACTTCCACTTCCGCGGCTCCGTCGACATCCACCTCGATGGTGCACTTGCCATCCACCGCATTGCCGGTAATGTTGGCGCGGCGCGACACCTGCTGGGCGCCCACCGGCATGGCCAGTGCGGACGCTGCGATCAAAACGAGATACATCTGATTCATAGGTTTCTTCCTCTCGAAATAAAGCCGTGAAGAGCGCGGCGCATGGCGCAGATCGCAGTAGACAGACCGGCCAGGGGACGCACCCGCCCCGGCGCGGCCCATGCTTCCGCCAGCCGGTGGAGGAGCCTGGGCACGGACAGTCGCGCCTGTCCGTTATCGCCGCAAAGCCCCGCCGCCGCCGGCTTCCTCCAGGAACCGGCCCGAGAGCCGGTTACACGGGAAATGAGTGCACGCCGTTGGCCAACTGAGCCCTTCACCGCAAGTTTGGCGGCAAAGTCTACTGGGCAATGGCTGCCGGGTCCGCCGGAGGAGAGCACACAGCATCTTGAGGGCCCGCTGGCAGTGTCCCCAATTGATCGCAGAGAGTCATGTGACCACGGGTGGTCGGTCAGTCAGCACATGCAGGAGAGCAGCGGGATCAGTGACGCCGCTGCCGCTGTCGCGGGACTGGTCCCTGGAATGCCCTCCGGAATTGCCGGGGTGTGCAACTCTTACCGGACCTCGGGCGAAGGTCTCGCGCAATAGTCACTCCGCGGTCTGCAGAGTTTCGACGAGGCAGGGCTCCAGCCCCGCGCAGCATTTCTCGCAACTGGAGCGGATCTCGACCACCGATCCGGCTCTCCGGATCACTGCTTCGCGGTCACGACAAACTCCTCCAGCGCCACAGCCTGGAGCTCAATGGACAGCGCAGCCGATGCCGTGATGGACGCAGGCGTGATCGCCACGCGCGCGCCCGCCAGCGCCTCGGGCGGCACTAGCCATTCGTTGCCCGGCTGCGGAGTGCGCGCGCCGGCGGACAGTTGGAAGAACGTCTGCAGGCGATGGAGAGGCGACAGCCACGCTTCCCGCGGGCCGTACATGGTGGGCGCGCTGTCCCCCAGGCGATGCCGCCAGGATTGGCCCGTCCGCGGATTCCACAAGCGCACCTGCGTGAGAGACGAGACCGGATCCAGCGATTCGCACAGCACCTTCAACAGGCCGTCGCCGTAGGGGCCCTGGCCTGCCATTTCCCCGGCGCTGCACCGTCCCAGGCCGGGTACCGCGGCGCTGCCGTCGGCGGGCATCCATGTGGTTTCGCCGCGGCTGATGAGATTCATCGTCGAGCGTCCCACGATCGCCACGGGGCCACCTCGGAATTGGTCCATCACGCGGCGCGGGATCCGCAACCCGAGCCAGTTCTGCCCCTGCTCGCTTGGGACGAAATAGGCGATCACGTCGGACGGTCCGGGGCGGTAGCCGGGCGTGGGCACGACGCTGCGCAGCCGCCGGCCATCGGAGGCGACGAGCTCCAGCTCCGGCCGGTCGATCAGGAACTCGGTGGCGCGCGGTGCTGGAGAGATCGTCACCGGCACAGCCAGGAAAGCGAACGCCGCTTCCGTCCGCCTGACCCACAGGGCCGGCGGCAGTTCGGGGCGCGAGTCCGATAACCGCACGGAGAGGGCGGTCCGGTCAGGATGCAGCGCGACCCGCAGCCGGGCTGTCAACGTGGGGGTGAGGCTTGTGTAGAGCGCCACCGCCGCCAGGACGGAAACACCGGCCAATACCCGTGAGGGGGCTGTGCGCCGCCGGCTGTATTGCAGCAGGATTACCAGGACGGCGGCCGCAGCCACGACGATCGCAGGCAGTTCGCTGCGCAGTGTGTCGGGAGCGAGCCATGGACTCATCTGTCCCGAGAACGCGGCCAGGTAAGCGGCGCCTCCGAAGAGCAGGATCGCGGCCACCAGGAAGTGCGGGATCCGGCGGCACACCGAGGCCAGTGCCATCGCCGGACCAGTCACCACAGCCGCCAGCACCGCCTGTTTCCAGAGCAGCGACGGGATCGAACCAGACAGCGGGAAGCCGTGGGCTGCCACGACCGCCGCGTCGGCCACCAGCGCCGGGATATGGATGAAGGCGGTCACGAACAGGAGCTTCGAGGCCAGCAGCGCCGGCCAGCGGTAAGGCCAAGTGATCCAGAAGTGCTGCTTGTCGGCCAGGGGCTCTTCCTGCACCGCCATTGCGATCAGGCACGCCCATGCCAGGGGGACCAACAGGTTGAGCCAACCCTCCGGCTGGTTGATCAGCCAGTCTGTCCGGGCGGCGTCCAGCCACGCCAGCGCCGTGAGCGGAACCCAGGTCGCCAGCACCACCCACCAGAGGCGGCGGGCATCCTTCAGGAAGATATGCAGCATCATCGGCATGACATTACCTCGCTCCCACACTGGCCTCGGCCGACCTGGCCAGGGCCACCCCAATCGCACGCAGGCTCATGGACCGCGCCGTCACATCACGTACGCCGCGCAGGCGGCGCTGGACCTCAGCCTGTGTCTGCCGGCCATCGAACCGGCAATCCGTGAAGCGCACTACGACCGCGGACTGTTCGGCATTCAGCCAGTTGCGCGGCAGGTCGCCGGGCAGGGTAGTCGGCTCCTCCAGCGTGACCTCGACCTCGCGGAAGCGCTCCGTCAGGCTGCCCATCTCCTCGGCGAACTCCAGCCGGCCTTCGTTCAAATACGCGACGTGGCTGGCGAAGCTCTCGATCTCCGGCAGGTCGTGCGAAGCCAGCAGGACGGTGGCTTCGGGCGTGCGCTCCAGGATGCTCTCGATGAGCTGCTCGCGCACCAGCACGTCGAGGCCGCTAAAGGGCTCGTCCAACAGGATCAGCTTGGGCCGGTGGGCCAGCGCGGACGCCAGCACGGCTTTCAGCCGCATCCCTCGCGACAGTTCGCTCAATTTGCGGTCGAGCGGAAGCTGGTAGAGCCGGATCAGTTCCGCCAAATCGTCATCGCGCCAGGCAGGGTAGAACCGTTTGCAGTACGAGAGGAAGTAGCCGGTTTTCATCCAGCCGGGCAGGCGCTGGTTCTCTGAGATGTAGCCGATGCGCGCCAGCAGGTCCGGCTTCATCGCACGAGTATCCACGCCCAGCACCTCGGCGTGGCCGGAGGTCGGCTGCTCGATGTTCAGCAGCGTCTTGAGCAGCGTGGTCTTGCCCGCGCCGTTGGGTCCCACCAGCGCAAAGACCGCGCCCTCGGGCACATCCAGGCTCACTTGGTGCAGGGCTTCCACGGAACGGAAGCGCTTGGTCAGTTGCTCAGTGCGTAGCGGGCTGCTCATGCTTTCTCCTCCGGGACCGGCTCCAGCAAGAGCCAGTGTTCATCGATGGCGTCGTGGAGTTGCTGCCGCGTCAACCCCAGCTTGCGGGCCTCGACCGTTAGTTGTTCGACTTCGCGGCCCAGCAGTTGGCCGCGTTCCGAGCGTGTGCCGGGCGGCGGCGCCAGCACCACCGTGCCGATGCCGGGCCGCACCTCCAGCAATCCCTCCGCCGTGAGCTGCGCGACCACCTTCTGCGCCGTGTTGGGATGGATCTTCATCGCCTTGCTCAAGGCGCGCACAGAAGGGAAGGGATCACCGGGCCGCAGGCGTCCGGAGATCATGGCTTTCTTGGCTTCGAACGCTACCTGTTCGTGGACAGGAATGCCCGACTGCAGGGTAACCCGGAACGGAATCATGGGGTGTCTCCGGCCTTGGTCGCAATCACAAGTGTACTATGGCACGTGTTACACCTAGGCGCAAGAGGAAATTTGTCCAGCCGCAATAGAGGTGGAGCGATCCAGCTACAAGCTGACGGCGACGGCCGTGTCACCGCGTCTGGCGAGCAAGGCCCGTTCGGCCAGCCGTCCCAGCAGGCAGGTGAGCAGGGCCATTGCGTAAGAGGGCAGTAAGGACTGGTACCCCCACGCATCCTGACCGGTGCCCACAATCACCGTTGGTAAATACCAGGGAGCGGCCAGGCCTGCCACGAGAGCCGCGCAGCTTACCCAGTCCAGCCGGTGCCGGCCCTCTGCCTGTGGCCGTTTGAGGACCCAATCGGAGGTCAGGATCGCTGAGGCGGCGACCAGAACATAGGTAGTGGCCACCCGGGTGTGGATGAGCCTTTGATCGAAGTTGTACCGCGACAGTCCGGTGAGGAGGGCAATGGCCGTTGCGGTCATCCACCATTGCGCCGCGCGTTTCCTGGAAAAGAACGCCGCGGAATCCGCCAGTGCCCGGATGCAGAACCGCGCCAGGCCGAAGAAAGTCAGCCCGGCGAGCAGCATGCGCCCGGCCACTGCGCTTTGTGCGGCACCGCCCCACAGCGCCAAAGCAATACTCGGGTTCCCACCATAACGGTAGTACGGAGACGAATGAACGGCCACATTCGATATGCCCACGAGCAGGAGTGCCGTGAACAACGGCAGCGCCAAGCCTACAAAGGCTGTCGCCATGACCTGCTTGCGGCCCGCGCCACGGCTGCTCCAGCCGGCCGCGAAGAAGGCCAAGGGCGCTACGTAGAGAGCAATTCCGGAGAGGCCGCGCCAAAGGACCATGCCTGCTGATTGCCCTGTGTAGTCCGGGAACCCGCCAGGGATGGCCGGCCACCCGTCATGCACGCGGATCAAGGCGGCCAGCAGGATCGCCACCCCCAGCCGGGTCGAAACCCAAGCCATCCTCGCGGCGGCCGTCTCACCTTGGAGTCCGGTGAAGCAGAGGAAACCAAGAATCCCCGCGATCAGGCACTCGAAGGTCCAGTTGAAAGCCTCCAGCCTCCATGCCTGGGAGAGCAACCAGCGCAGGAGGCCCAGGAATTCTGAGAGGTAACAGATGAGCAGGACTGCGCCGCACCCGCGAACCGCCTCCGCGGGAAAGGTGCCGATGGACGCAGCGAGCGTCTCGAACAGCGGCTTTCGCGAGGTGTGCATGGCCAGTGCCGGGAGGAAGAAGAAAACCACGGCCACCAGCAAGGCCACCACCCCCAGGAGGAGCGAATACTGGGGCAGCGGCCACTCCATCCAGAGATCCCCTCCATACCGGAAGTAGAACGGCAGGTTGAAGATGAGCGCAGACAGCAGCCATGCCTGCGTCCGCCAATCCAGCGGCGATGTGGGGTCCACCGCCACAGGACTAGATAAACGAAGCCGGATCACTCTGCTTTCGACACCAGGTGCCACTGGGGGGTTCCGTGCACCGCCGGGCCGCTGCTGATGAGGCCTGCGCTGCATTCCGGGCGGGTCCTCATTGGGCGGAGGGCCCACGGCCGGCGGACACGCGACGGAACGGCAGCGGGCGGCCGTTGGCTTCCGGTACACGGTCCAGGTTGAGGTGGAGAGTTCCCTGGGCCTGGGGATCGCCAGGGAGCAGGAGGAACTCGCGAGCATCCGTGGTGCTGAGGGTTTCCGCCGGGACGGGCACCCCGTCGAAGTCGAGGCTGAGGCCGCGTGCGGCCAGCGGACTGACTGGCGCGGTGAAGCGCACCCGCACGGCGCGGCGGCCGGCCCACTCTGTCTCGATGACGGACTCGAGTTCGGCGGAGGCCACGGCGGGCGCTGCCCGGAAGGCGAGGTCCTGGCCGGCGAACAGGCGGCCCTCGAGGCTGCGGAGGGCGCTGCCGGCCGTCAGGACATACTGGGCGCCGGACTCCAGCGGCTGCGTCGGCCGGAACTGGACGATGCTGCGGTCACGCAGGGAGACCTCGCCGGGCACGAGGCGGGCGCCGCGCCGCAACCAGACGGACTCCGCGTTGACGGAGGAGGGATCCAGTTCGGCGCTGAGTTCGAACTCGAGCAGGGAGTCGACCGGCGCGGTCTGGAGGAAGCCTCGCCGGGTCAGTTCGAGAGACGAAGAGAGCGGGGCGACGCCTTCCACGGACAGGCTGATCGGCCACGCACTGCCGGGGTTGAAGAGCAGTCCATTGGTATCCTGAGCCGTCCCAAGCAGGAAGACCTTCACCAGGGAGCCCGGGCCGAACGGAGCAGCGGGATGGAACCGGTAGGCGCGGTCGCCGGCGAGCACCTCAATGCTGCCCGCGGAGTTCTGGCCATTCTCAGTGACGCGGAGGGCCGTCGGGACGGAAGCGGGATCCATGGGCCGGTCGAAGGTCACGGTGATCTGTGTATCCGCCGGGACAGACCAGGTCCGGGCGGGTTCAGTCAGTTGGGCCGTGGGCGATCCCGTCACGGCATTCTCGCCGGTGTCGTATTCGAGGACGAAGGGCTCCAGTGGATTGTCGGCATTGTCGCGGATATCGGAGCTGCCGGCGATGGTGACGCGCGAGTTGGGCGGCGGCTGCAGGTTGAAGCTCACGCTGCGGAAATCCTTGCTGAAGGTGCCGGTGACGCTGGCCTTGGTGGCTCCGTAGAAGATCTGGAGGGCGGTGCCGGGCAGCGCGACCGGTTTGGAGAAGCGCAGGGTGACGGTCGCCCGGCCGCCGGGGAGGGTGGAGCCCGCAGGCGGCTCGACGGACTGGAGGACCGGCGGAGTGGGATCATTGACGGCGGCGGTCTTGAAGCCGATGGTGAGCTGCCGCTCGAGGATGGCGCCGGTCCACGACGAAAAGGTGGGCAGTCCAAAGCGAGTGGTGGTGAACAGGATGAGGCTGATGCTGGAAGCGGCGGGCCAGGAGGGCGCGGCCGTGACGGTGAACACAGGGCCACTGACCTGGGTCGTCAACGCGAAGGGCATGGCCCGGCTGGTTTGGGGCGCAAATTCAAGAAACGTGAAGGGCAGCAGCGGCTGGTTGAAGGTCATGCTCCACGGAGTATCCGGTGAGACGCCGGCGTCTCCATTGGCGGGCGAGGTGGAGGTCAGGCGCAGGGGGGCCGGCTCCGAGCCGGATCCGGTGGTGAAGGTGGCGCTGGAAGCGGCGATCTCGTTATCGAGCGCATCCCGGAAGCCATCGACCTCGATGCGGTAGGACTGGTTCGGCTTCAGCGCGCGTGACAGTGTGACCAGGCCGCTCACGGTGAAGTTCCCATAGGAGGAGCCCAATGTGGCGGGCACCAGCACGCCGTTCTCATACAGCCGCACGGCCGGCATCACCAGCGGCAGCTTGCTGAAGGTCACTTGCATCTGTACGTTGACGGGCACGGCGGTGGAACCGTCCGGCGGCACAAACGTCAGTTGGGCGGGCGTGAGATCGGGCGATTCCGACGGGATGAACTGAAAGGTGAGGGGCGACAACGAGCCGCCAGCCGAACCGGTGACGCCGGCGAGCGAGAGCGAGTAACTGGCGCCGAGGACGAAGGGCTTGCGGGGGGTGATCGTCAATTGCATGCGATCGTCCGTCCACGTGATGCCGGCTGGAACGGGGAGGGAGGAGCCCGTGGAGCCGGAATCGTAGACGGTGAGCCTTTGTGGATCGTCCAGCAGCGGCGTAATGTCGATGGGCTGCGAGAAGCGTACGGAGAGCGGCGAGCCGGCTGACTGGAGGCGATAGACCGCGATGGTGGCGGCCTCGTTCAGGCTCTCCCCGGTGACGAACGAGATCACTTTGCCGCCCACCAGCGCATTGCCCGAAGAATCCCGGAGGCCGTCGACGATCAACTGGTAGCTGGTGAGGGGATCGAGCAGGTATTGCGGCGTGAGGGTGACGCGGTTGCCGCTGGCGGATTTGACGGCGAGAGGCACGTCCCTGCCGGCGGTGGTCAATCGGACCGGGCGCAGGTCTTCGCTGCCCAGCGGTTTGTTGAACAGCAGAGTGAAGACGGAGTTGAGCGGGAGGCCTTTCTGTCCATCGAGGAGGGAGACCGCGCGGAGGACCAGCGCGGTTCCGTCGCTGTCGAATCCAGCTTGAAAACTGACGCTGGTCCCCGAGGAAGAATTGCCGTACCAATCGGCAACGCGCGGGCTGAGATTGTAAGTTTCGCCGCGCTTCCAGCCGGCGGCGGGCATCACATAGAGCGTCCGGAGGTCGGAGCTGAGGCTCCAGGAGATGGCCTGGGAGTAGGAGGCGGATGCTTCCGTGCCGGCCGGGTCGAGGGGCTTATCGAAGGTGAGGACGGCATTGACCTGCGGATCCAGATTCCAATTTGCGTTGGTATAGAGCAGGGTGGGCGCTGTTACGTCGACGGAGTCTCCGGTGGTGAACGACCAAGTGATGGCCGGGATGGCCCGGCCCAGGCGGTCTTCGAGGCCGGTGATGGCGACATCAATCTTCGAGTTGGCCGGAAGCAGGGAGAGCGGGACCAGGGTGAGGCGGGGCCCGGGCGCGGTTTGAACCAGGGTGGCCGGCAGTTTGACGCCTCCGGTTGTCAGGGTGACCCCGGCCTCGCTGGCGCTGACGGAGTTGACGTCGGCGGTGAACACGACGGAGACACGGGCGTTGATGGCGATGCCGGTGCTGTCCGGCAGCGGCGAGCGGTAGAGCGGCTGGGCCGGGGGCGTCTGGAGGGCCGCGCGCACCACGGCAGAGGGTGAACTCCAATTCAAAGTGGAATCCGGATTGGAGGTCAGGCGGATATAGGTGCCCACGGGCGGCGCGGAGCGAGGCACGAGGCGGACTACATTCGGCCGCGGGCGGGTCTCGTCAGCGGGGAAGTCGAAGGGGGGATAGCCGGTCTGGAGCCGCACGGGACCACGGCCGGCGGGGATGTCCTGGTTGAACTCAATATCGATGACTGCGTTGGCGGGATGGGGATCGAGCAGGGAGGTGCGCAGCACCTGGAGGCCATCGGGAACGGCAGCGGCGGTGGTGAAGCTGTACCCGTAATCCGCCGTGAGGACGGGCTCCAACTGCATCAGCCGGATGGGACTGCCGGCCGGCCACGGTTGCGTGGGCTGGAAAGTGGCGAGCCGGCCATCGCCGGAGACGCGCCAGACGCCGTCCGCGCGGCCGTCCGGGGTTACGATCCAGGCGGCTCGATTGAGCTGGTCTGCCTCGACGGGCCCCGACAGGTAGAGATGGAGGGAGGAGCGGACGTCGACATTGTTCGCTAGTCGATCGGGCCAGGACTTGGCGATAGAGGGCCGGCTGACGGACACGCCCAGGGTATTGAGCGGGAAGCGCGCGGTGAACGCCTTTGCCGGATTGCCGGAGAGATCCACCAGGGCCGAGGTGACCGCCAGCGTCATGGGCAAACCGGAACCTGGGATGCCGGCATAGAGATAGAAGGGGAGGATGGTGGCGGTGGTCCGGTCGTCGCTCCACAGGATGGTTGGCGTCCAGGTGGAGCCTACCTGCGAGGCAGTCAACCCGCCGTTGACCTGGCTGGCGTTCAATACCGGCTTGGAAAAAGTAATGCGGATGGCCTGGCCGGGATTGAGGGGGGTGCCGTTGGCGGGCGACATCGAGACGACCTCCGGCCGGTCGGTGTCTCCCGCGGAAGCAGCGAGAAACAGGTTGGAGTATGAAGTCGATCGACCCCATCTGTCCTGAACGTCGATTCTCAGCATGATGCTGCGCTGGGCTGGCCAAGGCAGCAAGGGTGTGATGCGAACCGTGGTGCCGGAGGACTCGATGCGGACCGGGTGAGGAAAGGCAAGGTTCGTATCCCCCTGCCTGGCGGTGACGGTCACCGTGGCGGTGGAGGCTCCGGACGCCAGGGGGAGATTGAATTCGAAGGTGAGCGGATCCATCGGTCCGACGGCGCCGGAGTCCAGGTTGGTGCTCACCAGGCGCGGATAGATAGCGGGCGCGGTGGCATCGGCGGCGGTTTTGAAGCGGATTTTCCGGGTGGGCATGATGTTGCCCGCGAGGTCGGCGACGCCCACCAGTTCGATCTCGTAGGACGTCCCCGGGAGGAGAGCGGTATCGGGTGTGAACTCGAACAGGTTCGCCGTCGTTTCGCTGTAGTAGTAGGCTGAGCCGAACACGAGCTGTCCGGGCACGGCCTGGCCGTCCCTGGTGAGGCGGACCGCATTGGCGGGCGTCATCAGGCCCACGGGTTCGCTGAGGACAAACCGCAAATTCCCCTGGGTGGAGACGTCGGCATCGCCTTCCGAGGGGGTGCTGGCCGCGAGGGTGGGTGAGTCCGTGTCGATCTGATCCGTCGTGGCAAAGCTCAGGTCTGAATAGATGCTGAAGCCCGCGATATCCAGGGTGGTGGGCAAGTTCAGGTTGAGTTTCGCCCAGGCCGGCAGTGGGTCCTTGGGCGTGACCACCAGGGTCCGGCCGTCATCCTGAAGGCTGGAGGTAACGGCCCACGAGGGGCAGGAACGTCCGGAAGACGCACACTGGTTGATGGCCGTCACCAGGAGCGGCACGAAGGCAGGCAGGCGGCGAGCAGAGTGGAAGACGAGCCGGGCATTCCTCGGCACCTGCAGATTCCTGGGGCTGACCCGGGACGAGTCTGTGGGCTCCGGATCCGCTGATGATGAGGTGGTGAAGTCAGAAGTCATCTCCTGGCTGACGGCCACGCCCTGCGCATCGAGCAGGCCGGTGGTGACGCGCACACGATAGGCGGTATCCGGCAGGAGCGTGACTCCGTTGAGCCGGACCAGGGCGCCGAAAACCTCGGCCTGTACGGGCGTACTCACGCCGCGGGCTTCCAGCAGGATCGCCCCCTGCTGGGCGGATGTGTAGTCGATGGGACGATCGAAAAGCAACTGAACGGCGGAGTTCGTGGGCACGCTGGTAGTCCCGGATTCGGGGGCGATTCCGAGCAGGCGGGGGCCGCCGGCGTCCGTGACCAGGGAGGTGAGGAAGCGGATGGTGGTGGTGGTTCCGGCTCCGGGGTTGTTGTTGAGATCCCGCACTGAACCCGGGGCGAATTGCATCATGATTACCGGCGGGATCGAGTAAGCAAACTCCGGGCGAATCACGATGCCCTGGCGATCCTCCGTCAGGCTGACCGAGCCTGCGCCGACGGTGTTGCCGACTCCGCTGGCCAGGGAGACGACGCCCTGTGACTTGAGTAGCGGCTGATCAAAGCGCAAGGTGAAGGGGCCGAACGGGCTGGTGTCCCTGGCGGCCGGGTCGGGCGTAACGGAGACCAGGCGCGGGCCTTCTCTGTCCAGATCGGGTCCGGTGGTGAACTGGAAGGTCCAGGACTGCGGCGTGCAGCCGGCGACGGCCGTGTATTGGGTCAAAGGCAGAAGCGGCGCATTCGGAATAAAGATCTGCTCCCAGGTCTTTCCATCGGAGTCGCCTCCCAAGCCGGATAGATACTCGTCCGCGGCGCCTGCCCGCGCCAGCTTGAGAGAGCCGCAGGATTGCCCGGGCACCTGCAACTGGCGCAGCAGGATCACGATATTGCGGGGCACGCCCACCGCGCCGGGGGCTGGATACTGGCTGGCGAGGAAGGCCGGCAAGGACTGGCCGGGCAGCGTTATCGACACCAGGAAAAGAGAGGAAAGAGCAAGACGCAAATGGGCATTCATATAATTACCAGCCTTTTGTGAGGGCTGGGACCGGCCGTGCCCGCCGAAACGGGCCCGAATGTACGAATTCTAGCAGATAGGGATTTTTCCCTCGTTGGCATCCTGAACAGGACTAATGAATTGTCCAGCGCAGTGCAATTTTCTCCTTAATTGGGGTCGCGGCCTGATTTCGCCGGCCGTTCGGCGGCCGCCTTCTCGCGACGGGCTGCTTCGCCAGCAATTTTTGCCGCGGAGTCAGCACACAATCGGGCGCCTCGGTCGTATATAGGGAGAGTTCGCAGGACTCGATTCTCATCAGTAGCGCCGGAGGTGCCAGTGCTGGCCGATTTGCGCGATGCAGTGCGGCAATTGCGAAAGGCTCCGGGTGTCACCGCGACGGCGGTGATCACCCTCACGCTGGGTATCGGAGCGACCACCTCAATCTTCACCCTGGTTCACCAGGTAATGCTGAAATCGCTGCCGGTAGCAAAACCGGAAGAGCTTTGGAAGATTGGTGACAAAGTCCGCTGCTGCAATTGGGGCGGGTACACCCAGGGCGATGACGGCGATTTCTCCCTGTTCTCCTGGGAAGCCTACCGGCACTTCCGCGCACAGACGCCCGAGTTCGCTGACCTGGCGGCGCTTCAGGCGGGCAATGCCCAACTGGGCGTGCGCAAGGCCGGCTCGGCTTCGCCGGCCGAAACCCGCAATGGGGAGTTCGTCTCCGGCAACTTCTTCCGCACCTTCGGGGTGCAGCCGTGGATCGGCCGCCTGTTGACCGATGAGGACGACGTCGAAGGCGCGCCGCCGGTCGCGGTGATGAGTCACCGGATCTGGAATGAAAAGTACGGCGCCGATCCCTCGGTGGTCGGCACGGCCTACCAGATCAACGGCCGTTCCTTCACGGTCGTCGGCGTGGCTGCTCCGGGCTTCTATGGCGCGAAGCTCGCGGGCTGGGGCATGCCCGATCTGTGGCTGCCCCTGACGGCGGAACTCGTCATTGATGGCGAGACCGCGCGCCTGAAACGGCCGAATCAGAACTTCCTCAATCTGATTGGACGGGTGCGCCCGGGCGTGAATCCGAACACGCTCGAAGCCAAGCTGAAAGTAGAATTCCACGACTGGCTGGCCGGCCACGTGCCCGATATGGAGCCGGGCGAGAAACAGCTCTGGAGCCAGCAGACAGTGCGCCTGGCGCCCGGCGGATCGGGTATCGAAGTCATGCGGGATCAGTACGAGGACGGGCTCAACCTGCTGCTGATCGCCGCCGGCTGCGTGCTGTTGGTGGCCTGCGCGAACCTCGCCAATCTGATGCTCACGCGCGGCTTGAAGGATCGGGTGCAGACTTCCATCCGGGTGGCCCTGGGTGCGTCGCGGGCGCGCCTGATGCGCGGCGTCCTGGTGGAGTCCATCCTGCTTGCCGTCGTTGGCGGAGCTTTGGGCATCGCCGTGGCTTACGCCGGGACGAAGGTGATGGTCACTCTTGCCTTTCAGAGCGGCAGCCAGGCCAACTACGTCCCTCTTCAGACGGCTCCGTCCTGGCCCATCCTGCTGTTCGCCCTGGGGGTTTCCATGTTGACGGGCATCCTGTTCGGCATCGCACCGGCCTGGATCACTTCGCATGCCGATCCCGCCGATGCACTGCGGGGCCTGGGGCGCTCCGTCGGGGCCGGGCGTGCCTGGACCCAGAAGGGGCTGGTGATTGCGCAGATCGCGGTCTCGGTGGTCCTGCTATCCGTGGCTGCCTTGTTGGGCAAGAGCCTCCGCAACCTCGAACATCAGGACTTCGGCTTCGAAACGAAAGACCGTTATATCGCCTGGATCAATCCGATGCTGGGCAACTACAAGCCCGAGCAACTGGAGCCGATGTTCCGCCAGATCAACGAGCGGCTGCTCCAGATCCCTGGTATGCGCATGGTCGCGCCCGCGCTCTATGCGCCCTTGACGGGTGACAGTTGGAACAACGGGATTCGTATCGCGGGCCAACCCGAGCCAGGCGCCAGGGAAGATACAGGCGCCGGCTTTGTCCGCGTGATGCCGGGCTTCTTTGAAGCGATCGGCGCAAAGACCGTGTTGGGCCGGCCCATCACGGAAAACGATACGGCCACGACGCGTCCCGTGGCGGTGGTCAACCAGGCGTTTGTGAATCGCTTCTTCAAGGACCAGAACCCGATTGGACAGCACTTCGGCAGCGGCAAGATCAAATACGCGGGGACTTATGAGATCGTCGGCGTGATCAACGATGTCCGGTACATGACCTACGACTACAAGAATCCCGTCCGGCCGATGTATTGGTTAGCGGAAGCCCAGACGGTCCAGTTTGACGATCCGGCCTACCGCAGCGGTGAGATCTGGTCCCACAATCTCCAGAACATCGTGCTGTGGGCGCCGGGCGACCCGCCGGAGCTGGAAAAACAGGTGCGCAACGCTCTGGCCAGCGTCGACCCGAATCTCGTTCTGTATGGAGTGGACCCGTACAGCCGGGTGGTCAGCGCGGATTTCCGGCAGCAGCGGCTGATTGCCGGCCTGACGACGCTCTTCGGCATTCTCGGACTCGTTCTGGCCGTGGTTGGACTGTTCGGCGTGCTGGCTTACATGGTGGAACGGCGTACGGGGGAAATCGGCCTGCGCATGGCCCTAGGGGCGGATCGCGGCCGCGTGGTGGCGATGGTGATGGCCGGAGCCTGCTGGCAGGTGGCGGCCGGGCTCGCGATTGGAATTCCCCTGGCTGTCCTGGCGGGCCGGCTGATGACCGTTCACCTGTTCGGTGTGCAGCCGGGGGATCCCGCGATGCTCGCCATGGCTACGGTCCTGCTCGGCCTGGTCGCGATGGCGGCGTCGCTGATCCCTGCCTGGCGCGCGGCCTGTGTGGAGCCCATGTCGGCGCTGCGGGCGGAATGAGCCGCGCGTCCTGCCTGCTTCCCAGCGGTCAGGAATGGTCATCGGTGTCTATGGGGCGAGAGGCGCTCCGAACCACTGGGTGAGCGCCTCGGCGAGGCCCTGCTGGGCTCCGTCGCCCACCCAGGCCACATAGCCGTCGGGGCGTATTAGCAAGGCAATGGGCGGGGGGACCGGTCCGATCGCCGGGAGTTCCCAGGCGCCGGCATAGCGGGCGTCCACCAACTGAACCCGGTCTGCCCAGGGAGCGATGTCCACACGGCCGGGCTCGCCTAAGTGGAGCAGCACCGGGCGGGCCTGGTGCAGCAGGGTGAAGACGCGAAGAGGGCCCTGGGCCGCGGTCACTTCGAGATCCGGCATGCGGCGGCCCAGCAGCGGGTGTCCTTCACCCAGGTCGTAGCGAATGCCCAGGCCGGACATCTCGGCGGCAAAGCGTTTGCGAGGCTCGTCCATCCCCAGGAGTTCAGCCACGGTATCCTGCACGGCCTTCGTGCGTTCGTCCGCGCGTCGTAGCTGGACCGCCGCCATTGTGTGGCGCAGGACGCGGGCGGCGACCGGGTGGCGCTCGGCGTGGTACGTATCCAGCAGGCCCTCGGATGCAATCCCCTTCACCACTAGGGCCAGCTTCCAGCCCAGGTTTACCGCGTCCTGCACCCCGGTGTTCAGGCCGTGCCCTCCGTCCGGGGCGTGGATGTGCGCGGCATCGCCGGCCAGCAGGACCCTTCTGTCGCGGTAGGCCGCGGCCTGGCGGGTCATGTCGGTGAACCGGGAGATGTAGGTGGGACTGTGAACGCCGTAGTCGGTGCCGTAGACGGCGATCAGCGCCTCACTGAGGTCGCGCAGGGTTGGTTCGGTGGAGGGGCCCACCTGCCGCTCGGTCACCATGACGCGGATGGGCCCGCTCTCCTTGAAAACCACCTTGCCGTCGCGGATTTCATATTCCCGCCGCCCAAAGCCGTGGACGCCGATGGCGTCGTGGCGGACGCCCAGTTCCGGCAGTTCGGCCAGTTCCACCTCGGCCGTCAGGCAACTGGTGGTCGGGTCGCAGCCCGGGAACTCGATGCCGGCTGCTTTGCGCACCCGGCTGCGGCCGCCATCGCATCCGGCGAGGTATTGAGCCCGCAGAAGTCCGCCGTCGGACAGTTGGATGCCGACGCCCGAGTCGTCCTGCGTGAAGCCCGCCACCTCGCGTCCACGGTAGATCGGCACGGCCAGTTCTTCGACCCAGCCGGCCAGGATCCGCTCAATCTGGTTCTGCCAGAGTCCGAGCCCGTAGGGGTGCCGGGTGGGGAATCCGCTGAGGTCCAGCCGGACTCCGGCGAAGCCCGCCACCTGGGCGATATGTCCCTCCTTGAGGAACCGGTCGACCATGCCCCGTTGATCGAGGATCTCGAGAGTGCGCGCATGGAGGCCGCCCGCGCGCGCTCCGATGAGCTCCTGGCTGGTGCGGCGTTCGACAATTGCGACGTCGATCCCCGCCAGGGCCAGTTCGGCCGCCAGCATCAGGCCCGTGGGGCCGCCTCCGGCGATGACCACCGCGTGTTCCGTCATCGGCCCACCTGCGTGGCCGCCGTCTGGTCCTTGATTGGCACGTTTAGTCTGGTAATGGCTTTAGGCACACAACTCTCCTCTTCTTCTTCGCTGAGTTCAAAATGCGTCGAGTTCCGGGCCGGTAGACGGAACGCTTGTGTTGCTGTGTGAATCCGGCTGATTGCTGGCGGCGCAGGGCTGTCGCAATTGCCTGTGCCGTTGGTACGAACTCAGGTTATGCGAATTCGAGCGGGCAAGTCGACTGGTTTGAGGGCTGAATTTTGGACTTTATCTTGTTTGTTTTCAACGAGTTCGATTTCTCGGTGGACGGCCTGTTATCCTAAATGCGGGGCAGGGTGGGCGGTTTTTGCCGGTAGCGGGGCCGCCTGACGGGTTCACGGACGACAATAGCGGCTCGATCCGGGTCCTTTGGCCGAGACCCGCATTTGTGAGAAGCTCCCGAGACCGTCCGCCTCATCGGGCGGCACCGCTGGCTCATTCCCGATTCGCTCCCTAGGCCGGATCACCTGATGGGACATTCTGGATTCGGTTTGTACTCAACAATTTGTCGAACAAGTTCGAGGTCACCGGCCATGCGGATCCGCTGTGCTTCGACGTGAAGGCGCACCGCAGCCACGAGTCCGGCCCGGTCGGCACCTGCGGGGGCACCTTTGCGGGGATCCCACCGCCACTTGAAGTACACATTGCACATCCTGCAGGCGATAGCGAGATTGTCGAGTGACTCGTCTCCTCCCACTTCCTTGGGGACTATATGGTCCAGAGTCCAGAGTTTGTAGTTGTCAATTGAGCTCAGTAGGTCCAGATCGCAGTACTCACAGCGGTAATTAGCTCGTTCTCCCGCCTCAGCCTGATCCTTTGACCATTTTCCAGTTGCCATCAATCGAGCAGTTACACCATCGTCGAAATTACTCATTCCTGCAGGATATTCCCAGGCCCATGCCAGGGAACTCCGTCAGCAGCCCGAGTTTGGCCGACCAAAGGATCTGAGTCGGCTGGGGGCGTTTTCCTTTGAAGGGGCTCTCCCGGAACATCTGCCTGTCTGGGATCCACACACTCTCATCTTCTTTTGATCCTGGTGTCTACCCACACTGCCATCACCAGCGACTGACTGGTTGCCCCCCTGCATCTCGAGTAGCCGTCGAAATGCCCATTCAAGATTGCCTAAGTCGTGACAGGATAGCGCTCATCTCCCTCATCGCTAAATCTTCACAAAAGTATCAATGGATTTCTGGCTGTCCCGTTCGGCCGGTGCCGCCGGTTCGAGGTATTTTTGCCTCTATTTCGTCAATGAGTTGCGGGTCGGAGCGGCTGTCAGGCTGTTGCCCTTGCGGTAGGCTTTCCTCCGGAGAACGTGATGAGAGATCAGCGGCCGTGGGCGCCTGCCCGGTAGCGCTCATTTTTGAGGGATCAAACCCATTGCGCCGCGACTGACCGGATTGCGGGCCGGCGGCTTCGGTTCCCGTGTTTTTGAGGGAACAAACCCATTTTCGAGAGCTGGGCGATGGCTCCGCCTTAAGCCGGGCCCCTGCGGATCGTCAGCGAGGTTCCGGACGCCGCCAGCGGGTCACGCCGAACAAAACGAAGCCAAACGCCGTGGCCAGCATCGTGTCCCGCGCCTCCAGCCAGGTGCTGCTGGAGAACAGCCACAGGCACACCACTACCCCCAGCAGCGCCATCGGCACTCCTCCGGGCGTGTGGAACAAAGCCACCGGAGCCTCCGGTTGCCGCCGCAGCCGCGGTACTGACCCGCAGGTTGCCAGGTAGGCCACCAGCCTCGACAACGTGCTCACCGTCACCAGGTACACATAGGTCCCCGACAGCGTCAGCGCCAGCATCGCCGCCGCGGTCCAGAGCACGGCCGCCACCGGCGTCCGAAATACCGGGTGCAGCCGCGCCAGGGGTGCCGGCAGGTCGCCCTGCTCGCCCATGGCAAACAGGATCCGCGACGCCGACAGCACCAGGACGTTCAGGTTGCCGGCCAGCGAGACCACCAGCCCGGCTGCCATCACCGCGGCTCCGGCGGGTCCGCTGAACGCCGCCGCCGCATCCGCCAGCGGCCGTTTCGAACCGGCCAGGCCGGGCAGCGTGCCGATGCACACCACCTGGATCAGCATGTATAGGGCGATGACCACCGTCATGCCCGAAAACAGGGCTCGCGGCAGGTCCTTCTTCGGGTTCTTCGACTCGCCGGCCGGCACCATGCCCATCTCAAATCCGGTGAAGGCGAACACCAGCAGCAGCACGGAGAGCGAGAACGAGCGGTAGCTGGGCGGCTGCTGGAAGTTGAACTGCACCGGCTGCAGGAAGAACAAGCCGGCGATGGCGAAGCCGGCCAGCGGGATCAGTTTGCCCACCGCCAGCACATTGCTCGCCAGGGCCACTGGCCGGATGCCCCGGATGTTCAGCCAGGTCAGGGCCGCTACAACGACGGCCAGCAATGCGGCCCGCGCCGGTCCGCCCGACAACGCGGGTACGAACAAAGCCAGATACTCGGCCAGCAGCGAGCAGTTGGCCGCAAAGGCGGAGATCCGCGCCACCCACAACAGCCAGCCCACGGCAAAGGCCGCGCTCGGCCCGAAGGCCTCCCGCGCGTAGAGATAGGGCCCGCCGGTCTCCGAGAAGCGGCTCGCGACCTCGGCGAACGACAGGACGATGATTGCCACGCACACCGCGCAGGCCAGGAACGCGAACAGGCTGTAGTCGCCGCTCAGGGCGAATACACGGGACGGCAGGCCGAAGATGCCCGCGCCGATCACGCCGTTCAGCACCACGGCCGTCAGGTCGCGGGTCCGCAGGGAACGCAGCAGGCTCTGGCCCGGCAGCCGGCCCGGCGTCAAGGCTTCTCCTGCCCGGATTCCTTGAGCGTCTTCAGCGCCTCGGCGGCCGCCTGCGCCACGCGCGGCTGCGCATCCCGGGCCAGGACGGCCAGCAGGGCCCGCCCGTGGCCGCCCGCCTTCAGGTCGTAGACCAGCGTCAGCCGCTCCGCCGGAGTCAGTTCCGGCAGGCCGCCCTGCGCCACTGCCTCCAACTCCGCCTCGGTCCAGACGGTGCGGTAGTAGCCCGTCCCGCCCGCATTCGCGAAGACCCACGCCGGACAGGCTTCCATCGGAACCTCGCGCGCTGCTTCGGTCAACAGGGTGCAAGCCTGCCCCGCGTTCGTCTTCCAGCAGACCGGTACGGACCACCGGGCCTCGCCGGCCGTCTGTTCCACCACCAGCGCACCCCGGCCGCTTTCGCACTTCCGCTTCACTTGAACCGACGGGACTCCGGGCTGGTCCAGAAACGAGTGCAGGGTCGGCTTGGCGTCGAGCGCGTCAGCCAGGTCGTCCGTGGTGGCTGTCCCAAACGGCCTCTGCTTCAGATACCGCTGGAGCTCACCCTGGAACCGCTGCGCGCCGTGCCAGCCCTCCAGCATCAGCAGCACGGCCGCGCCCTTCTGGTACACCATACGGCTGTAGACGTCCTTGAGATCCTCGCGGTTCTTCATCGGCACGCGCACCGGCCGGGCCTTGGGACCCACATCGGCGGCCATGATCCGCTCGCGCGCCGCCACCGCCGCCAGGTGCTTCTCCGTAGCCGGATGCTCGGCGTCCATCATGACGCCGGCCAGCCAGGTGGCGAAGCCTTCGCTCAGCCACACGTCTTCCCAGCCGGCCTGGGTCACCAGATTGCCGAACCACTGGTGCGCCAGCTCGTGCGTCATGATCTGGCGGAGGCGCTCGCGCCACTGCTCGGAGTCCTTGCCTGGCTCCGCCAGCAGCGTGCTCTGCTGGTAGTTGATCAGCCCTGGATTCTCCACCGCGCCGAAGGCGCCTTCCGCCCGTGCCAGGTGGTCCAGCTTGCGGAACGGATAGGGGATCCCGGTGTAGCGCTCCAGCCCTTCCAGCACGCGGTTCGTGATGTCCGCCGCATAGCGCCCCTGCTCGCCGCGCCCCTTCGGCGTCACCACGCGTACGGGCACCTTCCGCTCGCCCGCGTCCGGGCCGTTCACCGTGTCGAAGGGACCTATGGCAAAGGCGACTAGCTCACTGGGCAGCGGAGCCGTTTCAGTGAACCGCACCACCTTCATGCCCTCTGGTTCGTCCGCTTCGGACTCCAGCGGAGCGTTGCTGAACGCCCGGTGCTCGCGCCGCACATGCAGCGTCAGCTTCCACGGCGTCTTGTAGCGCGGCTCATCGAAACACGGGACCGCCCGGCGTGCCTCGATGGCCGTGAAGGTGGTGAAGACATACCACTGGCCCTCCACCTGCCGGCGGTAGGGACCGTCCATGGCTTTGTCATCGATGCGCCCCTGGTAGTGGATCTCCACCTCGGCCGCGCCGGGACCCAGCGGCTGGGGCCACTCCACCCGCAGCTCCTCCGGGTTCAGGACCGAGGCACGTGCCGTGAAGGTCCGGCCACCCAGGCGCACCTGCGCCGCGGCTGGAACGAGGTCCTTCGCGTTCAGGGTGAGCGCCCGGGTGGCCGCATCCAGCCGGACCGTGATGTGCACGACGCCATTGAACTCCGGCCGTTCCGGCACCACCGTCAGGTCCAGCGCATAGCGCAGTGGCTGGGCCGCCCACATTCCGGCGGCCAGCAGCAGGCAGGCGAACAGTCGCAGCGTCTTCATCTCTACCCTGGATCCCCAGCGTCAGCCGGGAATGTTTTCCAGGGTAGCGCACCAGGCCAGGCGGGGCGCTCAGTTGGTCTGCATGGGCTTCTGGAGGGTCTTCTTCACTGCCCAGTCCAGCAGGAACAGGCATGCCGGTACCGCCATCACGGCCACCACCTTGCCGCCCCGATCCAGCCGGACCTGCACGATCACTACCCAGGCCGCCAGCGCCGCCAGCGACAGCACGGCCGCCTCCATCTCCCATTTCCACGCCAGCAGCGGCGCCAGGCAGGCAATGGTAATCAAGCCGATGCCCAGCCACTCCCGCCACTGCGTCGGAGCGCCGGAATGGGGCGAAAAGATCTCGGCGCCCACCAAGAACAGGAAGCCGCCGGCCACCACCACGCCCGCCACGCGGGCCATCCACTTCAAGAAGAGCATCCACCATCGGGTCGTCATTGGAACTTCTCCCAATGTGATCGTAGGCCCGGCCGGCCTCTCCAGGCACGGCTATTCCGGCGAACGGTGACCAGGGGCCGATGAACGGTTCTACTGCAGGAAACCAGTGGTCTCCGGCAGCACGTCCGGCGTCTCGAACAGGTTGATGCCGAAGAACGGCTTGACCAGGTTGTTCACGTCCGGGACCACACTTTCGCCCGATTGGACGAAGGTCGCGGCCTGCGCCAGGACGGCCAGCGAAATGGGCGCTCCATTCGCGTCCAAAAGGAAGGCGAAGTAAGTGTGCGGATTGGCGGGCAGCTCCGGGCGCAGTGCCCGCGCCAGGTCGTGCCGGTAGATCGACGTCATCGCCTGGCCGTCGGCACAGCGCACCAGCAGCGAGTTCGACGGATTCGGCACGGTCTGGTCGCCGATCGCGAATTGGAACAGCACCCGCTTGGCCGGGACGCCGTCCAGGGGAGCCGTGGTCAAATGCGGAGCGTAGGTGGAAGGCGCGCCGGCTGCCTCAATCCACTCCAGACGTTCGAAGACATCCTTGATGTCGGCCGCGCCCGGAACGCTCAGGATCTTCACCGGTTCATCGCGCCCCACATACTGCTCGTCGAAATCAGGGAACGCGTTCAGCCGCGCCGGGACGCGCAGGCCCAGGTAGCCCTGCACCAGCGGCCGCAACGACTGGCTGACGCGCGCCGTCTCCACGCCGCTGGCGCCGCCCACGTTCAGCACCGCCGCGGGGATGTCCGGGCTGGTGGCCGTCACCAGGGTGCCCACAAACGCACCCAGCGACTGCCCCCAGAACGCCATCTGCGAGCCGTCCAGGTCGGGCCGTCCGTCGCCATCCACATCCAGGCCGAGCTTGATCGCCCGCGCCATCGCCAGCCAATCGATCGCCGTCTGCCGCAGGCAGTCGCGGATGGAGACCGGCGCGCCGGGCACCAGCACGATACACCCCTCAGTGGCTCCAATCACGCCGTCACCGTCCAGGTCGACACCGCGTCCGGCCGCCGCAATCTCCTGGGTCCCGGCGTCCTTGCCAATGCGGATCGTCGATTCAGGACCATAGCCGTGGCCCACGGCGTTCAACGCGACAATGGCATAGCCCCTCGGCATGAACGACTGCGCCATCACCGACGGGCCAGCCAGGCGGTTGTCGCCCAGTCCGTGTGCCGCCAGCAGCACCGGATAGCCGCCGGGCGGCATTGGCGTGTTCGGCAACAGCACGTGGAAGGCAACCCTGCCCATGCTGATCTCCTTGGGCAGCGGGTCGAGCGTGGGGGTATTCGGGATCACCTGCTGGGCGTTCAACAACTGCGGCGACTGCAGGGTCCCGAAGGCAATGCGGTCGATCCCCAACACAGCGAGAATCGCAGGCGGCGCGGGGAAGGGCACTTCCTCAAACTTGTCGCCGTCCGTGCGGACTTGGGCGTGCACTGTCAGGGTGCGAATGTCGCGAACGGGCACGGTCGCCACCGGCTCGAAGGCCGGCGCGCTGAGATCGATCATCTGCCGCGCCGCTTCCAGCAGGGTCGTGCCGGTCATGGTGGTAAACACTGAGCCGCCTGTCACCACCGCGCCTGGAAGTGCCTGGCCGGCCAGGGTCACCGCCGCGCTGATGTCCGTGCAATAGACGCCGCCGATCAGTTGGTCGACACACGCCTGAAAGCCGTCATCCCGGCTCACGGCTGAGCCGGCCGGATCCTTCACCGCGTCCGTCACCAGCAGCGCGTAGCGCAGGCCCTGCCGCAGCGGCTGGTCCGGCTTGGCGAGCATCGTGTTGGTCGCCGGATCCCAGCTCACGCGATTCACCTGGGTGACCCGGTTGGAACCATCCAGCCACACCAGCACGACGCCGCCGCGCAGGGTGGCCGGGTCGATGGCGCCGTTGAACCGCACGGTCAGGCGCGCCTGGACGTTGAAACCGTCCAGTTGGTTGATCAGGGTCAACTCCTGGCAATCGCCGGCGCGCTGGTCGCAGTCCGGCAGCGGCAGGTTCACCCGCCGCCCGGTCTTCTGCGTGTCATCCGGCGTTGTCATGAAATCCGACGGAAACGGCCCGATGGCCGGATCCGTGGGATTGAACGCGACCGTGACACTACCGCCAAATAAACAGGTGGAACCAAGAAGAATCAGGACCAGAGTCCGCATGAGAGCCCCTCACAGGCTATCAACAGGATAGCCCTGAGCGACCCACTCGTCATAGCCGCCCTGCAGCGGCCGGACGTTCGCGAAACCCATCTTTTGGAGCCGTAGCGCCAGACCGGCGCTGGATGCTTCGTTCGGTCAACTGCAATAGAAGACCAGGTGCGCTCCGGCGGGCAAGTCGCGCAGGTGAACGTCGATCTCGTCCTGCGGCAGCATCAAGGCGCCAGGCAGCTTAAAGCCCGACCGCTTGATGGCATTGGGCCCGCGCAAGTCGATGATATACGTGGGCTCTCCGGAATCCAGCATGGCCTTCAGGTCGGTGGGCTGCAGGCGCGCGATGCGGTAGAGCCGCATGGCGCGCTCGCGCTGCCACAGTTTCCAGAAGATCCAGGCCGCCAGGGGCGACCCTACGACCACCAGCAGTCCAATGCCAAAGCTGGAGAGCGCCTCGGCAAACTCTTCCACCTTGCGGCGCAGCAGGAAGCCGACCGCCAGCGAGGAGCCCGCCCAAAGGAAGGCTCCGCCGGCATCGAAGGCCAGAAAACGTCCCATGGGAAGCCGCGCGCTGCCGGCCAGGGGCGGCGCCACGGTGCTGAGTCCGGGAATAAATTTGGCGACCAGCAGGGTGGCCGGGCCCCAGCGGTCGAACGCGTTGGTCGTCGTCCGGACACAGGTGTCCGGCTCCAGCGACAGCTTGCAGAGCAGGGCCAGGATCGAATCGCCCCGGCGGCGGCCCAGGTAGTACCACAGGACGTCCGGAGCCATGGCGGCAATGATGGCCAGCAACAGGGACAGCGAGACGGAGTAGTAGCCCAGTCCCGCCATGGCGCCCATCGCCAGCAGCACCGGCACGGCCGGTACCGGCGCGCCCAGTTGTTCCACAAACACGGCGGCAAACATCAGGCCGTACCCGTGGTGTAGAACGAATTCCCAAACCCCATGCATTTAGAAAGAAACCCCAGTCGAGGAAAGATCCGTGCCAATGGCGCCAAATGGATCCCTACATCTTAGAAGCATCCGGGGCGGTCCGGGATGCAAGTAGCGCGCTCGCGAGTTTCACCAGACTGGCCGTACGCCGCTCCCGCAAGGCGGAAAACTGTTTCCGGTGCAGTTCTGTCACCGGTTCATCGAGTTGAGCCAGCAGGTCCAGGCCGCGTTCGCTGATCGTGACGCGCACCACCCGGCGGTCCTCCGTGCCCCGGACGCGTGACACCAGGCCGCCCTTCTCCATGCGTTCGAGCAATCTTGTTACATCCGGACCGCGCGTGATGAGACGGTCGCCCACCTCGCCACAGGTAAGGGAGGCGGGCCGCGCGCCGCGCAAGATGCGCAGGGCATTGAATTGCGCAGGGGAGAGGCCGTAGCCCTTCAGTAACCTGGTTATGTCTTCCATCAGGCCGTTCGCCGCGCGCTGCAAGGCGACGAAGGCCTCGGTTTCGAGCGTGATGCCCATCGCTGTACCGGCCTACTGTTTGGAGGGCTCGAGCACCGCGGCGTTGGTCATGTTGATGAACGCGTCGCGCACCGGCTTCGCATCATCGTCATCCTGCACCAGGAATACGCCCACCAGTTCCTTTTTCGGGTCTACCCAGCCGTAGGTTCCAAACGCTCCGCCGTGGTTGAACGTGCCGATGCTGTGTCCGGTCAGGGTCCCGATGGGGTCTTTGACCACGGCCCAGGTGAGGCCGAAGCCGACGCCGGGATCGTGCCCCGCCTTGAGGTCGCCCGTATGAACCTTGGTCATCACTTCGACGGACGAGGGGGAGAGCAGTTTCTTGCCGTTCAGCGAGCCCTTGTTCAGCATCATCTGGTACCACTGCGCGAGGTCCAGGGCGGTGGAGTAGAGACTGTACTCGGGGCCGGAGTACTTCGCGCCTTTCCGGAACTGCAGGGCGTCGCCGCCCAGGACGTTGGCTCCGGCCTTCACCAGTTTGCCGTCCTTCCGGTCGTAGAGCGCGGCCAGCCGGCTGTGCTTCTCGGCGGGCAGGGAGACATAGGTGTCTACCATGCCCAGCGGTTGGAAGATCCTGGTTTCGAGGAACTTCTCGTAAGGCATCCCGCTCTCCACTTCGACGATCCGGCCCAGTGTGGCCAGGCCGGCGTTGGAGTACTGCCATTTGGTGCCGGGCTCGAAATCGAGCGGCTGCTGGGAGTAGATGAGGCACGCTTCGGCCAGCGTGCGGTCCATTTTCACCATGATGTCGCCGAGGCCGGGCGACGCCTGGCCCATGCCTGATGTATGGGACATGAGGTCGCGCACGGTGATGGGCCGCGCGGGACGCCGCAGGGTCCGCACGCCGTCCGTTTCCGAGGCGATCACCCACAGGCCGCGGAACTCCGGCAGGTGCTTCTCGACGGGGTCGTTCAGCCGCACTTTGCCCTCTTCCACCAGCATCATGATGGCCGCGCCGGTGAACTGCTTGGTCATCGACATGATCTGAAAGATAGAGTCGGTGCGCATCGGCTTCTTCGCCTCAATGTCCGCCCAACCGCTCGCTTCCAGGTGGGCCAGCACGCCGTTGTGCTGCACCAGCGTCACGGTGCCGGGCACCATCTGGGCGTCGGCCATCGCCTTCATCCGCGGCGCGATCTTCTGCATCTGCGCGGCGTCCAGGCCGGCTTTGCCCGCATCCGGCACGGGCGGAGCGGCGAAGACCAGGCTGGAAAACAGCAGCAGGGCGGCGGAACATCTTAGCAACATTTGTAGAAACTCCACGGGCATTATAATCGCAGGGAACCCGCCCATGCCTATCAGCCGCCGTCACTTCACCGCCGTCCTGGCCGCCAGCGCCGCCGCCGCCCCTGCCGTTGTCCCGATTGAGGCCGAGCTGGTGCGCCGGCACGACGCCTCGGTCGATCAGATTCTGCGGCAGCAGATCACAGATCCGGCCGATCCTCATCGCGGCGGCTACGCCGACGAGTTCGGGCTGTTCAGCGCCGGCACCGGAGCAGGCCTTTGCGATACGTTGATCGCCGCCTATGTCTACCCAGGCTCCCGGCATCACAAGTCGGCCGAAGTGGGGAAGCGCTTCCAACTGGCCGCCGGGTACCTGGCGCGCATGCAGAATGACGACGGCACCATCGATCTGCTGGTCACCAATTTCCACTCCACACCGGACCTGGGCTTTGTCATTCACGGGGCGGCGGGCGCGGCCTGGATCGCGAAACACTTCAACGAGCCGGCGCTGTTTGCCGCCCTGGAGCCGTTTCTGCGCAAGGCGGGCCAGGCGTTGGCTACCGGCGGCGTCCACACTCCGAATCATCGCTGGGTGGTGTGCGAGGCGCTCTCGCAGATCCACGAACTACTGCCCGATCCCAGCTATCCGCGGCGCATTGCGCAGTGGCTGGCGGAGGGGATCGATATCGACTCCGACGGGCAGTTCGACGAACGGTCCACCACGGTCTACAACACCGTCAGCGACAAGGCTCTGCTGGTCACCGGCCTCAAGACGGGCCGGCCGGAGCTTCTGGATCCGGTGCGCCGCAACCTGGAGGCGATGCTCTACCTCATCCACCCGGGCGGGGAAGTGGTGACCGAGATCTCCACCCGGCAGGATCAGTACGACCGCGCCGGGATGGATCGCTACTGGTTCCCGCTGCGCTATTTCGCCATCCAGGACAACAACGGGCAGTTCGCCACGGTGGTTCGCAGCATCGAGCAGCGCGCCGGCTCGCTCTCGTTCGACCTGCGTTACCCCGAACTGCAGAAGCCGCTGCCGGCCTCGAAGCCCCTGCCGGACGACTTCGAAAAGCTCATGCCGGCTGTGAAGATCGCCCGGTTCCGGCGCGGCGCGATGAGCGCCAGCATCCTGCTCAACGGCAACAGCCGGTTCTTCACGATGCGCAAGGGTGGGTGTGTGGTGGAGGCGGTCCGTTTCGCCTCGGCGTTCTTCGGCAAGGGGCAGTTCCGCGCCTCGTCCTACGAGAAGACCAAGGACGGCTACCGGATGACGCAGGAGCTGGAGGGGCCGTACTATCAGCCCTTCGATCCGCCGCGTCACGTGGAGGCGTCCGAGTGGTCGGCGCTGAGACCGCAGAGGAAGAAGAGCAACATCGAGCGCTTGCGATACACCGTCACCGTGCGGGAGAAGGCCAAGGGCTTCGTGATCGACATCGAGGCCCAGGGGACGGCTGGAGTCCCTCTCGCCATCGAAGTGAACCTGCGGGAGAACGCGGTGCTGGAGGGCGTCGGAGCCGCACCGAAGGTCAACGGCGGCTTCCTGCTGAAGGACGGTTATGCCGTGGCGCGGGCCGGCGGGGACGCCATCCGCTTCGGCCCGGGCTTCTCGCAGCACTCCTATACGCAGGTGCGCGGCGCGGAGGCGAAGCTGCCGGGGTCCAGTGTCTACCTCTGCGGCCTGACGCCGCTGAAGAAGACCATTGAGTTCGAGACCCTTTAGACCTTCTCCAGGCGGGCGATGCGGAACATGCCGTTCAACATGGCGGGTTCCTCATGGACGATCTCGAAGCCGGCCTGGGCGGCGAGGTCGAGCGTGCGCAGGTTCAGGTCGGTCACCAGGAACTTCATCAGCGGGTTCAGCAGCCTTCGGATGAGGCGTGGCTGGCCGGGGCCGTGAAAGTACTTGTCGAAGAGCATGATGCGGCCGCCTGGCTTGAGGACGCGGCCGGCCTCGCGCAGGCAGCGCAGCGGCTCCGGCACAATGGCCACGATCAGGTGCAGCAGCACGCAATCGAACGTTGCATCGGGAAAGGTGAGTTGCTGCGCATCCATCACCTGGATGCGGGCGGCGGCGCTCTTGCGGCGGGCCTGCTCCACCATGCCGGGGCTGAGATCGACGGCATCCACCTCGATGCCGGACCGGATCAACGGCAGGTCGAGGCCGGTGCCGCAGCCGTCCACCAGGAGGCGTTCTCCGGGTTGCAGCCTGGCCAGGTCCAGAGACCGGCGGCGCAGGTGCTCAAAGCCGATCAGCTTGTCGTAGTAGGGAGCGTAGAGGTCCCAGCGGCGCGTCTTCCAGCTCATCATTGGCCGTGCAGGACGCGGCTGAGCTTGAGCTGACTGGCGTCGGTGGCGTCGTCCGGAATGGAGCAGCCGGGGGCGCAGATCCATTTTGGCGCGGCTACGCGGGCTTTTTGAACCAGGGCGGTGATGTCGGCGGCGCTGGAGGTGGCCGATTTGTTCTCGTCCAACCCACCCATTAGCACGCCGTTGAAGCGGCGCCGGGCCTCGGACATCGGGAACTTGGTGCCAGCCACCGAATATTGAATGATGGGCACGTTCCAGCCCTTCCAGAAGTAGTCGAGGATGACGCGGTCGCCATGCAGGTGCAGCGTATTCATGGGCGCGTCCTGCGCGGCGGCGAGAACCATGCGGTCGAACGGCTCGCTGAACTTGCGATACTCGGCCAGGGTCATGACGGTCTGCTGGGCATTGGCGATGGAGAGGAAGACGCCGGATGCGCCTGCTTCGAGCGCTGCCTTGACGTGATTCGCCTCCGACTTCGCGATGGCTTCCAGGGCGTCCAGCAGCGATTGCGGCTTGTCGTGCATCAGCCGCAGGACCGCTTCTTTCGATGAGAGCTTCTCGGCGACATTCCACGGGTTGAACTGCGTTTCCACGAAGTACTTCTGGCCGGCCAGGCCATCGCGGATGAGCTCCAGCGCCCGCAACTGCCGGGGAAACGGCGAATCCACCGGCTTCAACTCGTACCACGGCCCGCCGGCTGGTTTCGGGTAAGGATAGTCGCTCATCACCTTGACGAAATCGAGGTGGTAGCGACGCTGGTAGTCCATCGTGAACGCGGCGTGCTTTTCGGGCGGCTGCGCTTCGTCGTGGAAGTGATGCCAGAACGAGAACGGCGGACGATCGGGCATACGGCCTTTGAGCACCGCGGTGACCCTCTCCGTCGGGGTCATCTTCTCCTTCGGCGCCGGAGCGAAGAACGCCATTGCGCCCAGCGAGAACTCTCGTCGGTTCATCATGACCGTGTACCTCCCCAATATCAGTAGACCGGGTTGCCGGCGATGAGCGGCGGCTGGCGGATCTCGGCGCAGCCTCTGGCTCCGGGCAGCAGTTTGCCGGGATTGAAGAGCCGGGCCGGATCGAACAGCTCGCGGATGCGGCGCATCATATCCAGGGATTCGGCGGAAAACTGCTTGTCCATGAGGTGCACCTTCTCCATGCCGATGCCGTGCTCGCCGGTGATGGAGCCGCCCACCTGGATGCAGTATTCGAGGATGTCGAAGCCGGCGCCCTGGGCGCGGTTGAGATCGCCCGGTATGCGGGCGTCGAACAGGATGATGGGATGCATGTTGCCGTCGCCGGCGTGGAAGATGTTGCCGATGGTCAGGCCGTATTGGGTGGAGATCTCTCCGATGCGGCGCAGGGTGGGCGCGATCTGGGTGCGCGGCACGACGCCGTCGTGCACGTAGTAGAACGGGCTGACGCGGCCGATGGCGCCAAAGGCGTTTTTGCGGCCCTTCCACAGCAGTTGCCGCTCGGCCTCGCTACGGGCGACGCGGAATTCGCGGGCGCGGCAATACTCGCAGGCCTGGCGGACCTGTTCCGCCTGCTCCTCGACGGCCTCGCGCACTCCTTCGAGTTCAATGAGAAGCACGCCGTCGGCGTCGAGCGGATAGCCGGCGTGCACCGCCGCCTCCACCATCTTGAGCATGCAGCCATCCAGCATCTCGACGGCGGCGGGCGTGATGGCGCGGGCGGTGATTTCGCTCACCGTCAGGGCGCAGTCGTCGGCGGAGTCGAAGATGGCCAGGATCGTCTTGACGCACTCGGGCTTCTTCATGAGGCGGATGACGATCTTCGTCACCAGGCCCATGGTGCCTTCACTGCCGGTGAGCAGGCCGGTGAGGTCGTAGCCGGGGGTGTCGGGCCACCAGGCTCCGGTCTGGACGACCGTGCCGTCGGGCAGGACGACTTCGAGGCCCAGGACGTGGTTGGTCGTGACGCCGTAGGCGAGGGTATGGGGGCCGCCAGCGTTCTCGGCCACATTGCCGCCGATGGTGCAGGCACGCTGGCTGGACGGGTCCGGTGCATAGAAGTAGCCGTCGGCGTCCACGGCGAGGCTGATGTCGAGGTTGACGACGCCTGGTTGGACGACGGCGCGTTCGTTGGCCAGGTCGATCTCCAGGATGCGGTTCATGCGGGAGAAGCCCACCAGGATGCCGCCCTTTTCGGGGATGGCGCCGCCGCTGAGGCCGGTGCCGGCTCCGCGGCCGACGATGGGTACGCCGTTGCGGTGCGCGACGCGGACGATGGCGCTGACTTCGTCGGTGGTACGCGGGAAGACGACGATCTCCGGGCGGGCCTTGTCGACACCGCCGTCGTACTCATAGAGCCGCAGGTCCTCGGGGCGATTCAGGTACCCTCGCGGACCAACGATGCGGATCAGTTCGTCCTTCCAAGCGCCCATGGTTGCCACTCACTCTACTACAACTACAGGAGGGACTCGATGCTGCGGATGACCTCGGGCGCGGTCCAGTCCTGGGGGCCGATGATCTTCTGGCGGACCTTGCCTTCGCGGTCGATGATGTAGGTTTCGGGGTACTTGAAGGTGCCGTAGTCGGCGCTGATGTTGGCTTCGGGGTCGCGGGAGGTTTCGAAGCTTACGCGGGCCTGCTGCAGGAAGCGCTTGTAGCTGACGTCGTTCTTGTCGACGCTGACGCCGAGGACGACGACGCCCTTGGGGCCGAGTTGCTGCGCCATGGCCTGCAGGGAGGGCATTTCCTCAATGCAGGGCGGGCACCAGGTGGCCCAGAAGTTGACGACCAGCACCTTGCCGCCGAAGTCGGTGGTGGAGACCTCGCGGCCGCGATCCGTGCGAACTGTAAACTTTGGGGCCTTGTCGCCCACAGCCACTACGCGCTCGCGCAGTGAATTGCCCATGACGAGAGCCAGACCGGCCAGCAGTACAACGGCCACCATCTGAATCCTGAATGCCAACTTGTTCTTGTCCATAGCGCCCGACTTTCTGGACCTGGGTATCCAGATCCTTACCCCTATAATTGTATCGTCAGGTGCGGGCCGCGCATCTGTTCTACAGGCAGCATTTTTGTCATGTGGATCACCCGCAAGGTCGAATTCTCCGCCTCCCACTCCTGTTACAACCAGGACCTATCCGAGGCTGAAAACGCGGCGCTGTATGGCGCCGACGCGAATCCGCATGGTCATGGCCACAATTATTCGCTGGAAGTGACGCTGGAAGGCGCGCCCGACCCGGTTACGGGTATGGTGGTGGATCTAAAGGCAGTTAAACAGATTCTCGAGCGCGAAGTGGTGGAGCCGATGGATCACCGCCACCTCAACCACGAGGTTCCGCCTTTCGATTCCGTCGTGCCGACGACCGAGAACCTGGCGGTGGAGATCTGGCGTAGACTGCAGCCGCATTTCGCGGCGGGGCCTGGACGGCTGCACGCCATCCGGCTGTATGAGACCGACGATCTTTTCGTCGAGTATGAGGGGCGCTGAGCTGAGCCTCGCCATGCCTGACGTACGCCTGGTCCGCCGCTACCGCTTCTCGGCCGCACATCGCCTGCACACTCCACTGCTGAGCGACGCGGAGAACCGGGAAGTGTACGGAAAATGCAATAATCCCTACGGCCACGGGCACAACTACACGCTGGACGTGTGTGTACGGGAAGAGATCGATCCTGTGCGCGGACGTGCAGTTTCGGTAGACGCGCTGGACCAGTTTGTCGAAACCGTGGTGCTGAAGCAGTTCGACCGGCGCAACCTCAACGCGGAAGTGGCTGAATTTGCGACGCTGGTGCCGACGACCGAGGTGCTGGCGGAGGTGCTGGCGCGGCGTCTGGCGGCCGCCTGGCCGATTGCCTTTGCGGGGCATCCGGCGCGGTTCGAAAAGCTTAGAATCTGGGAAACCAAACGCAACATCTTTGAAGTGGTCGCGCCGGTCCCGGCGCCTCAGGAAAGTCATCGCGATGAAATCATCGAAAGCTTTAGTTAAGGTTCTGGAACCCAAGCGGCTCGAAACCGCCGGCAATGAGGGGGTCATTGCAGCCAACATGAAGGAAGTGCTGCGCGCGCTGGGAGAAGACCCGCAACGGGAAGGGCTGCTCTCGACGCCGGTGCGAACCGAGAAGGCGCTGAAATTCCTGACCAGTGGGTATACGGCCGACATCGAGAAGATCGTCAACGGCGCCATCTTCAACGAGAAGTGCGACGAGATGGTGGTGGTGAAGGACATCGAGTTCTTTTCGATGTGCGAGCACCATATGCTGCCGTTCTACGGGAAGGCCCACGTGGCCTACATTCCGAAGAATAAGATCATTGGGCTCAGCAAGATCCCGCGCATTGTCGACGTCTTTGCGCGCCGCCTGCAGGTGCAGGAGCGGATGACGCAGCAGATCGCGGAATGCCTGCAGGAGGTGCTGGACGCGGTGGGCGTGGGGGTCATCACCGAAGCGCGCCACTTCTGCATGATGATGCGCGGTGTGGAGAAGCAGCACTCCTCGACGACGTCTTCGGCCATGCTGGGCGCCTTCCGGCAGCGGAAGGACTCACGGGACGAGTTCCTGTCGCATGTGCGGCACAACTCCCTGATCTAAGCCCCAGGCTACAGGTTAGTTTTTTAAAGTTTTGCTCCGGCCGCCTCGGCACCCTTGCCGATGGCGGCCTTTGCGTTAGGATAAAAACTGAATGCCAGAGAACTTCCGCCGATTCGAAGTGACCGATCCATTTGGCCGCGTGTGGCAGGCCGAGTTCCGGTGGCAGCAGAATGCCATCTCCATCCGCCACTGCGACGCCGTGGATTGCAAGTATTACATCACCGACGGCGAGGAGAAGCGTGAGGTGGTAGTGGCCTTGATGCACACCGACCTTCTGGCCGCCGCCGCACGCAGAGGAAGACAGCTGACCGACGCATGGTGCGGGCGTCTGGCGAGTCTTCATCTCGAGCACATGATTTCGACCTGGGAGGACATGGAGACGACGATTGTGACTGTGTCATCCGCGGCTCTCGATGCGCATAGCAAGGGCATTGAGGAAGCGGAGAACAAAGAGCGCGAGCGGCTCCTGTACGCCCACTAAGTTCCCCGTTGCATTAGGACAAGCACTTTGGCGACAATTCACTCTGACGCTTGAAGCGCTTGCCTTCCTTTGAGGAGAATCAGCCATGATCGACTGCCCAGAATGTGGCGCTGCCATCGACGTTGAAGAGGACGAACTGGACGAAGGCGAATCCGTCCTCTGTGAAGAGTGTGGGAAGAACTTCGTAGTCTCGTCCGTCGATCCCCTCGAACTGGAAACTGACGGCGAAGGCTTCGACGACGAAGAGTTCGACGAGGAGTTCGACGAGGAAGACGATGAGGAAGACGAGGAAGAGGAAGAGGAGGAGGAAGACGACGATTGGCGCTAGGCTGATTGTCCTGCTCCTGCTGCTGGCTCTCTCGCCGATTCTGCCTGCCGGTCTTCTCGGGGCCGGAGACAAGCCCTCTGAATCGGCCGTGGTTGCTGGAACCGTGTTCCGGGAGCCCGGTTTTGCCCTGCCCGGCGCCGAAGTGACCCTGACGGTGAAGACCAGGCCCGAAGGGGGGAAGGCGCCCAAGCTCCAGAAGAAGGTTTCCGATGCGCGGGGCGAGTTTGCCTTCTACGTTCCGCCCCGGAAGGCTCAGTATCTTGTCACCGTGAAGGCCCGCGGCCACGTCCAACAAGAGAAGGTTGTTGACGTGAACGACAGTCCGGACCGGCTGGATGTGTACTTCCAGCTCAAACCCGAGGCTGCGCCGGAGTCTAAATAGGAGTTCACCATGAATCGCCGTCTCTTTGTTCTGCTGCCGCTGCTGGCCGCGTCGCTGTTTGCCTTCCAGTTCACGAACCAGAAGAAGTCGAAGTCGCGCGACCCGAATGTGCGGAACGTGGAAGGCGTTGTGTCCCTTGAAGATGGGGCTCCGGCGGTGGGTGCCGTGGTGCAGCTGAAGAACCTGAAGAGCTTGCAGGTGAAGTCGTTCATCACGCAGGACGGCGGCAAGTATCAGTTCCAGAACCTCTCGACGCACACCGACTACGAGCTGAAGGCGGACTACAAGGAGTTTGCCAGCCCCTCGCGTTCGCTGTCGATCTTCGACACTCGGCTGGACGCGGTGGTGAACCTCAAGCTCGAGCCGAAGAAGGCCGAGGACAAGAAGTCAGACGATAAGAAGTAAGGACGGCACCATGCGACGCATCCTGCTGACCCTGCTGCTGGCTGCCGTTCCGGTTCTGGCGGCCGACCTGAAGCCTGTCGACGAAGCGACCTACACCGCCAAGGTGGTGGCGCCGGCGAAGGGCAAGGTGCTGCTGGTGAACTTCTGGGCGACTTACTGCGTGCCGTGCCGCAAGGAGATGCCGCAACTGGTGGCCCTGGCGGCCCGGTTGAAGGCCCAGGGGTTCGAACTGGCGACGATCTCGGCGGATGAGCCCGAACAGGCGAAGGATGCCGGTGCGTACCTGGACAAGACCAAGGTGCCGGCCCCGGTGTACATCCGGCGGGCCAAGGACGACGACAAATTTGCCGCCGGCCTGGATCCCAAATGGTCGGGCGCGCTGCCCGCGTCGTTCCTCTACGACAAGACCGGCAAGAAGGTCCGGTCGTTCTTCGGCGAGGTAAACCTCACCGAACTGGAAGCGGCGATCAAGAAGCTGCTCTAGAGTTCTTCCCCGCGAATCAGGTCATCCAGCGTCTCGCGTTGGCGAATGACGCGCCAGGTGTCTCCCTCGACCAGAATCTCGCACGGCCGTACCCGTGAGTTGTAGTTCGACGCCATGGCGAAGCCGTAGGCTCCGGCGGTCATGATGGCGATCAGGTCACCGGGCAGGACATTGGCCACTTCGCGGTTCTCGGCGAGGAAGTCGCCGCTTTCGCAGACGGGTCCGACGATGTTCGCGACCACGGTGCCGAACTTCGACTTCCGCAAGGGCAGGATCTCGTGGTGGGCCTCGTAGAGGGCCGGACGGATGAGTTCGGTCATGGAGGCGTCGATGATGACGAACTCCTTTTCCCCGTTCTTCTTGCGGTAGAGCACGCGGGAGACGAGCGCACCGGCCTCGGCGACGACGGAGCGGCCGGGTTCGAACATCAGGAACAGGTTGTGACCGTCGACGAGCTGGCGGATCTTGCGCAGGAAGGTGTCGACGTCGGGGCGCGGATCGCCGGCATGGTAGGGCACGCCCAGTCCGCCGCCGAGATCCAACTCCTTGATGGCAATGCCCTTGGCGCGCAGGCGGCCGACCAGGGCGAGCATCTTGGTGGCGGCTTCCAGCAGCGGGGCGGGGTCGAGCAACTGGGAGCCGATGTGGCAGCTCACGCCGTCGAGCGAGATGCCTGGCAGCGCGGCGGCGCGCTGGTAGACGCCCTCGACTTCGGCGATGTCGATGCCGAACTTGTGCTCCTTCAGGCCGGTGGAGATATAGGGGTGGGTGGCGGCGTCGACGTCGGGATTGACGCGCAGGGCGATGGACGCGGTCTTGCCCAGGCGCGAGGCGAGGGAGCTGATGAGGGCGATTTCGGCTTCGCTCTCGCAGTTGAAGCTGTGGATGCCGAGCTGGAGGGCGGAGTCGATCTCCTCGCGGGTTTTGCCGACGCCGGAGAAGACGACTTTACCGGGGTCGCCGCCGGCCTTGAGGACGCGGTGCAGTTCCCCACCGGAGACGATGTCGAAGCCCGCGCCGGCCTGGGCGAGCATGTTCAGCAGGCTCAGGTTGCTGTTGGCCTTGACGGCGTAGCAGACGCGGTGGGGGATGCCGAAGAGGCCTTGGTCGTAGGAGTGGAAGCGATCGAGGATGGCGCGCGCCGAATAGACGTAGCAGGGCGTGGCGGCGTGGTCGGCGATTTTGGACAGCTCCACGCCCTCGCAGTAGAGGACACCTTCGCGGTATTCGAACGGTTGAAACATAAGTGTTTGAGCCCCTCTGCGGTCAGATTACTTTGAGGACGATGACCGTCTGATCGTCGTGCACCGGCGTGGTTTCCCGGTACTCCTCGATGTCGGCCAGCAGGCCATCGGCGATCTCCTGGGCCGGGTCGCAGCAGCGGGCTTCGAGGAAGCGCCGCAGCCGGCGGCGGCCGTACTCCTCGCCGGTCGGGTTGCCCTGGTCCTGGACGCCGTCACTGAAGAGGACGAAGACGTCGCCGCTCTTGGCCTGGAACTCGGTCTCCTCGTACTCGATGTTCTCCAGCAGGCCGACGGGCACACCGGCGGCATGAGGCTGGAGGATCTGGCCGCCGCGGCAGACCAGCGGGGTGGTGGAGCCAGCGTTAGCCATGATGAACTTCTTTTCGACTGCACGCCACAGCATGACCAGCAGGGTGACATAGCGGGCGGGCACCTGGCGCTCCATCAGGGTGTCGTTGAGCGACTTGAGAAGCTGGGCCGGGCTGCGGCGGCGGGGTGCGGCGCCGCGGAGCATGCCGCTGAAGAGCGCTCCGTAGAGGGCGGCTGCGGCGCCTTTGCCGCTGGAGTCGCCGAAGGCGAGCATGGTGTGGTCGTCGGAGTATTCGAAGAAGTCGAAGACATCGCCGCTGATCAGGCGCGCGGGCTTCATGCGGACGCCGACGCTGAGGCCCGGCAGGTCCGGCGCGGCCTGCGGCATCATGATCGACTGGACTTCGTGGGCGGCCTCGAGGTCCTCCTGGATCGCCTTTTCGCGCCGTTCCAGTTCCTCATAGAGCCGGGCGTTCTCGATGGCGATGGCGACCGAAGGGGCGATGAGGGACAGGGTGCGGACGTGGTCCTCGTTGAAGTAGCCGACGCGCTCGCTTTCGAGATCCATGACGCCGATGACGCGGTCCTTGACGATGAGGGGGACGGCGACCTCGCTGCGGATGCCCGCGTGGGAGTCGATGTAGCGCGGGTCGGTGGACGTGTCGCGGGAGAGGACGGGCTGGCGCGATTCGGCGGCGGCTCCGGTGATGCCCTTGCCCATGGGGAGGCTCTCCATCTGGACGCGTTTGTCGTAGCGCTGGCTGAAGAGGCTGACGAGCTCTTTGCGGTCCTCGTCGACTTGCAGGACGATGAAGGCGTCGAAGTTGATGAGGGTCCGGACGCTCTTGGCGATTTTGACGAGGAGCTGGTCCAGTTTGAGGATGGACGAGAACTCGTGGGCCATGTGGCCGAGGGCGCGCTGGGTCTTGTTCTGGCGTTCAACGCGGCGGTATAGGCGGGCGTTGTCGATGGCGGCGCCGACGCGGGACGCAATGAGCTGAAGCAGGGCGCGGTCCTGGGCGGAGAAGGCGTCGGGCGTGGTGGATTCGAGGTCGATGACGCCGACGAGCTTGTGCCGGGCGAGCATGGGGACGGCGAGTTCGCTGCGGACGGCGTCGAGCGCGCTCAGGTAGTTCTTGTCTTCCTCGACATTGCCGGTCATCACGGGCTGGCGCGTGGCGGCGGCGGTGCCGGTGAGGCCTTCACCCAGGGGAATCAACAGGTTGTGGGCGATCTCGTGGCGATGGCCGAGGGAGTAGCGGATGCGCAGACCGCGGCGGCGTTCGCTGTAGAGCAGGATGGCGAAGAGGTCGTGCGGGATGACCTGGCGAACGATGTTGGAGACGTTCTCCATCAGGCGTTCGAGGTCGAGGGTCTCGCCGGTGGCGGCGGACACCTCCAGCAGGAAGTCGAGCAATTCCGCCCGCTCCCGGAAGCGAACCCGGGTTTTGCGTGTGACGGCCATGGAGCTATCGAGCCGTGGCCTCTACGATTTTGACGCTGGCGCTGGCTCCGATCCGGCTGGCGCCGGCGGTATACATGGTTTCGAGGTCTTCCAGCGTGCGGATGCCGCCGGAGGCTTTGACGCCCATTTCAGGACCGACGACTTTCCGCATGAGGGCGACGTCGTTGGCGGTGGCGCCGTGTTTGGAGAAGCCGGTGGAGGTCTTGACGAAGTCGGCTCCGGCGACCTTGCAGAGCGCGCAGGCGATGGCCTTTTCCTCGTCGGTGAGCAGCGCGGTTTCGAGGATCACCTTGAGGATGGCGCCGTGACGGTGGCAGGCCTCGGCGACGAGTTGGACGTCGGTCTTCACAGCGACGTGGTCGCCGCTCTTCAGCGCACCGACATTGAGGACCATGTCGATCTCCTGGGCTCCGGTGCGGACGGCGATCTCGGTTTCAGCCACTTTGGAGGCGGTGGAGGTGGCGCCCAGCGGGAAACCGATGACAGTGCAGACTTTCACGGGCGAGCCCTTGAGCTCGGCCGCGACCAGCGGCACCCAGTGGGGGTTCACGCAGACGCTGGCGAAGTTGTACTGTTTGGCTTCCTGGCAGACCTTGAGCACCTCGGCGCGGGTGGCTTCGGGCTTCAGGATGGTGTGGTCGATGAGGGCGGCGATCTTGGGGTCGATTTTGGTGAGCTTTTCGCTGCTGGAGACGCGGTCGGCTCCGGCGGAGATGATGTTCTTTGTTTTCAACGCGCACATCTGGGCGCAGCGCTGGACGCAGCCGGGGCAGACGTCTTCCGACTCATTCAGGCCTTCGCGGCCCTTCACCGGGTTGCCGGGCTTCAACGAGGGCAACGCCGCCGCGGCCGGGGTGCCGCCGGCGCCGGCGAGGATCTGTTCGGCGATGGCCGCCGCTATGCTTTCGAGTTCTGCGCGTTCCACGTTGAATACGCCCGTTCGATTTCAGTAATCTTGTCGATTCGGCCCTGATGGCGACCGCCGCCGAAGGGTGTGGCGAGCCATGTACGGAGCACGTCCTCGGCTTGGCTTTCGGTGAGCATTCGCCCTCCTAAAGTGAGCACGTTGGCGTGGTTGTGCTCGCGGCTGTTCCGAGCGGAAGCCCTATCATAACATAGAGCTGCGCGGATTCCGGGCACCTTGTTGGCGGCCATGGAGCTGCCGATTCCGGCTCCATCGACGAGGATGCCGAGGGCCGCTTTGCCTTCCGCCACGAGCCTGGCCACGGCGTGGGCGATGTCGGGGTAGTCGGCGGCCTTTTCCTCGAATACGCCGATATCGATGACGGTCCAGCCCAGTTCGTCGAGCACCGGTTTGAGGTGCTGCTTCATCTGGAAGCCGCCGTGGTCGGAGCCAATGGCGATCTTTTTGTCAGGTTGGACCAGCCGGGCGATCTCCTCGGACGCCAGTTCGACGATCTGGATGCCGCGTTCGGCGGCAAGATCGCGGGCCGAAGGAGTGAAGATGGCGCCGGGAGGGACGTGGAGCACCCCCTCGCGGGGTACATCCTCCATGGTGACGACTCGGCGCATCAGACTCGATGATCGCACAACGCGAAGTTCGGTCCGGGCGTTCTCGACGGGCAAATGTGTAACTGCTTTGTGACCGGCCGGGCTAGTCGTTGCGCAGGGCCTGCATCGGGTCGACCCGGAGGGCTTTGCGGGCCGGGAAGAGCGAGGCGAGGGCGACGGTCAAGGTAAAAAGTCCAATGGCGCTGAAGTAGGCGACGGGATCGAGCGGGCCGAGCCCGAAGAGGATCTTGCGCAGGACCTGGGAGAGGGCGGCGGCCGCTCCGGCTCCGATGAGGAGGCCGATGCCAACGGGCTGGGCAAACTGGCGCATCACGGTCATTATTATGTTGGCCGGCCGGGCGCCCAGGGCCATGCGGATACCGATCTCCTTGGTGCGTTGGGAGACGGCGTAGGCGATGAGGCCCACGATGCCCAGGCAGGCGAGGAACAGGGCGATGAAGGCCAGGATGCCGACCGAAAGGACGCCATACTGCGTGCCTTGGAGCCGGCGCTGGAAGGAGTTCTTCATCAGTTGGACGTCGGGCATGACCCTGGGATCGAGGGCCTTGGCGAGGGAAGAGAGGGTTGGGACCAGGGATTCGGGGCTGGCGGAGGTCCGGACCAGGACGACCATCGAGGGCAGATCGGCCTCGGTGGCCAGGAAATAGGCTTCCGCGGCGGATTTGTCCTGCTGGGAAGTGACATGCGCATTGGCCACGATGCCGACGACGGTGTGCTGGCGGCCGGCGACGTCGAAGGGCTTGCCGAGGGGGTCCTGTCCGGGCCAGGCGAGTTCGGCCAGCGACTGGCTGACGACCAGGGAATTGGGGTCGCCGGCGGCGAGGTTGCGGCCGCGGCGGAGCGGGATGCGCAAGGTCTCGAAGTAGAGCGGATCGACATTGTTCATGCGGATCTTGAGGACGCGTCCGTCGAACTCTGAGCCCATGGTGATGGTCTTGTTCCCGAAGGGCGGCGCCGACGATAAGGAGATGGCCTCGATTCCGGGCAGACTGCGGAGCCGGCCCTGAAGGGTGTCGAGGTAGGTGCGGGCCTGGGCGGCCGAATAGTTGTGATTGCCGAGCTCCGGGTCGATGGTGACGACCTGCCGGTATTCGAAACCGGGGTCCGCTGAGGCATGGGTGAGCGCGCGGACGAGGAGTCCGGCGACGATGAGGAGGACGCAACTGGCCGCGACCTGGGCCGAGATGAGGATCTGGCGGGTGCGTGTGGCGCGATGGCGCTGGCGGACGACCTGGAAGGCTGGGGTTACGCCGAACAGCAGGGCCGAGAAAAGGCCCATGGAGGCGCAGAAGAGCAGGACGCGCCAGTCGGGTGAAGGGTCCAGCCAGGCGGGGGTGCTGGTGGCGGACATGAGTCCGCTCATGATGAGCTGGCCGACACCCAGGCCGGCGGCGGAGCCGAGCAGGCCCAGCAACGCGCTCTCAGTGAGCAACTGGCGGATGAGGCGGGCGCTGCCGGCGCCGACGGAGACGCGGATGGAGATCTCGCGCTCGCGGGCGACTCCGCGGGCGAGCAGCAGGCTGCCCAGGTTGCCGCAGGCGACGGCCAGGATCAGCAGGACCAGGGCTACGATGAGGCTGGCCACGGGGACGATCTCGCTGGGATCCTTGGTTCCGGTGCCGTGATGGGCGCGGCCCAGGATGCTGGTGACGTAGCCGCCGGGTTCGCTGGGCAGGGTCTCGTTTTCCCAGATCCCCTCGCGGTGTTCGGCGCGGAGGGCGGCCGCGAGGGATCGCAATTCTTCCTCGGCGGCTTTCGGCGTGAGCCCTGGCTTCAGGCGGCCCCAGACCTCTTCGCCGGCGGATTCGACGGAGTAGTCCGTCAGGAGTTTGCTGCCCGCGACGAGGTGCGGATGCTGGGTGACCGGGATCCACAGGTCCGGTATTTCGAGGGCGAGGCTGCTGGTTTCGTCCGAGGCTACGCCGACGACGGTGACCGGCTTGCCGTTGAGGTGGATGATGCGGCCGGGCAGGGACGGGTCTGCGCCGAAGCGGCGCTGCCAGAAGCCGCGGCTGAGCACGACCACCGGATCCGCTCCGGCGGCCTCGTCGCGCGTGGGGTCGAGCAGGCGGCCGAGGGTGGCGGAGGTTCCGAGCTCCGTGAAGAAGTTGGCGGAGACGAAGTGCACCTTGAGCGGCTTCTCATCGCCTTCCATCTGGAGAGACCCGCGGCTGCGGGCGATGAGGCCGGAAAGCGTCGTGGTGTGCCGGCGGAAGAAGTCGAACTCAGGGTAAGGCAGGACTGAGGCGTAGCCGGCGGGCGCCTGGCGCTGGAAATGGAGCAGGGTGGCCGGTTCCCGGACGGGCAGAGGGCGCAGCACCATCAGGTTGAAGAAGCCGAAGGCCGCCACGTTGGCGCCAATGCCGATGGCCAGGATGAGGATGGCGGCGCAAGTAAAGCCGGGCGATTTGCGGAGAAGGCGTGTGGCGTAGCGGAGGTCCTGGCCCAGGCGGTCGATCCAGGTCCAGCCCCAGGCTTCGCGCGCCTCTTCGCGGAGCCGGAGCGGATCGCCGACGGGCTTGCCGCCCGCCAGCGCGGCCATTTCGCGATGGAACTCGAGGTCGTTGGCGAGCTCGTCGTCGAAGCGGCGGCGGTTCAGCAGGTAGCGGAGGCGGCGGAGGAGCTTGTCCATTTGGTCGGGTTCCTATGCGGTGCGCAGGACGGCCTGGATGGCTTCGTGGACGCGGTCGTAACCGGACATTTCGGCTTCGAGTTGCTGGCGTCCGGCGGGCGTGAGTTCGTAGAAACGGACCTTGCGATTGGTCTCGGAGATGCCCCAATCGGAGGTGACCCAGCCTTGCAGGAGGATGCGCTGGAGGGCGGGGTAAAGTGCGCCTTCCTCGACGTGCAGGACTTCCGAGGAGAGGGTGTGGATGCGCTGGGCGATGGCGTAGCCATGAAGCGGTCCGGAGCGAAGGACGCGGAGGATGAGGAGGACAAGGGCTCCGGCAGGCATTTCTTTCTTAGGCATAATATCGTTAGGGGTAGTATGCATATGCCTGATGTCTTGTGTCAATCGAAAAGTGATGGGGATCGGGACGCTATACAATAACGGCGGTTTGCATCATTGCGGAAGGTAGGGCTTCATGGCTGCTTCGATCTCCGTGAGGTTGATATTGGCGGCGCTGCCGTTGGTGGCCGGTGCGCAGACGTCCGGGCCGCGATTGCCTGGGAAAGGGTTGGCGCAACATTCTTTCCTCTATTGCGGAGAGTGGCAGAACCGCAGCCTGACGGACCAGGTGATCCATGTGATCCGTGGCGGGAAGGTGGTGTGGTCGTATACAAATCCGCTGCGTGGCGAGCTGGGCGATTGTACGATGCTGCCCAATGGGAACATCCTGTTTTCGCGTCAGTTTGGCGCGAGCGAGATTACTCCGGACAAGAAGATTGTCTGGAACTACGACGCGCCGCCGAAGACCGAGATGCACACGGCGTGGCCGGTGGACGGGGATCGTGTACTGGTCATGCAGAATGGGAATCCGGCCAAGGCGCTGATCCTGCGCAAGTCGACGGGGCAGGTGGAGAAGGAGCTGGTGCTGCCGACGAAGAATCCGGATGGAGTGCACGGACAGTTCCGGCACATCCGGTTGACGGCGGACGGGCATTTCCTGGTGGCCCACATGGATTTGGGCAAGGTGGTGGAGTACGACGCCGCGGGGCAGACCGTATGGAGTGTGGAAGCTCCGTCGGCGTGGGCCGCGGTGCGGCTGAAGAACGGCAACACGCTGATCAGTGGGAACCAGCAGGGTTATGTGCGCGAGGTGAATCGGAAGGGCGAGACGGTGTGGGCGATCGAAAAGGGTGATCTGCCGGGGATCCCGCTGCTCACGGTGCAGGAGGTCTCGCGTCTGGCGAACGGGCATACGTTGATCAACAACTGGTGTGGGAGCCGTCCGCAGGCGGAGTGGCCGCAGACGGTGCAGTTGATCGAAGTGGATGCGAAGAAAAAGGTCGTGTGGGCGCTGCAGGATTGGAGCGTGCTCGGCCCGGCTACATCGACGCACCTGCTGGATGGCAAGAGCGAGCGCTAGTCAGCGCCGCATTGGCTGCGCGCCTCCGCCCTGCTGCATGAACTTCATGAAGTCCGACTCGGCGAGGCGCGAGGGATGGACTTCGCCCCCGAGCGAGAAGAAGCGGCAGAAGCTCATGATGAGGGGCTGCCAGCGCAGGGGATCGATGTGCGCGCGCGAGCCGTTCCCGATGAGGAGGCTTTCTTCCACGTGCAACTTCACGATGTGGACTTCGAAAACATTGGCGTTCACGTTCTTGCCGAAGGGGCGGTGGTGGTGGACGATGCCTTCCATCTGGACGGGGCATTCGGCGACGCGCGGGGGTGCGACGGAGACGGAGTCGACAGCAGTGAGACCGGCGGTTCCGAGTTTGTCGGGCTCGTGACGATAGCCCCAGCCGAGCTTGAGTTCGGGGACCGGATTGCGGCCGGTGGTGAGGGCGAGGCGGTCGACTTCGGAGACCTGGTTCTGTGAGGGAAGGTTGATGACGCATTCACGAGTGCGGATGAGGTTCCCGGAGGTCTGGCTCAATTGGCCGAGGCCGAGCATGCAGGTCCAGCCGAGCCACCAGGCGGAAGACATGGGTGCGAGGTTGGGGGAACCGTCGGGGTTCAAGGTGCTGATGAGAGCGACTGGGGTGCCGAAGTAGAGCACGGTGGGGTCGACTGTTCTGTGCATGGATTGACGGTAAGGGATGAGGGGGCGGGGGCGATATCCGGAAGTTGCGGTGATGCGGACGCCCGGATCAATCCGGTACGCTTCGAGAGGGCATGAGTAAGCGAGGCACAGGCGGATGGAAGGATGACGGTGCGGAGCGAGTGGTTTCCGTCGTCCGCAACAAAAAGGGCCTCTTTGCGCAAATTTGCAGGAGGACCCGCGCTGGCAGTGGGGCCGGGCCTTTCGTTGTTGTTCCCGTCGAGCTCTCGCTGGTGAGGAGTGCGCTTTGTCCGGCGCGGGATCGTCTGCTGGCATCGTGGCAGAAGCTGGGCGTGGTGAGGGCTGCCGATGCGGAGACTCTCTTTCACGTGCTGGTCGTGCTGCTGGAGACGGTGCCGGAGTTGCCGAGTGCCGGGGTGGTTGATCCGCTGCCATCCGGGTGGTCGGAGACAGAGGTTCCGGTGCGAGCCACGGCGGCGAATCCGCGAGCGTACCGGGGTACGAAGTACCAGCCTCCGAAGCGGCGGCGGCTGCCGGAAACGGATGTGCGGCCACACTTGTGTCATGCGCGAGCCTTGCCGGTCCTGGTCGCGCCGCTGCTGCAGTTCCTGGGCGGTGTTCGCGCACGATTGCTGAAGGCGGGGTACAGTGCTTCTGCTCTAGATGGGCTGGAACCTGAACTGCAGCCAGGTTCGTTCTCGAAAGCGCCCTGGCGACTGCCAGGTCCATTTGTACGGCTGCTGTGGCCCACCATACGGACGAAGCCGGTCCGTCAGCAATCGCGGCTGCTCGCGCTGTTTTCGCGGTTGAGCCTGGGCATTGATGCAAGGGCCCTGTCCGCCTTCGCGCGCCTGGTTTCGCTGGGTGATGCAGAGGGCGCGTGCGCGTGGGGCGAGGCGAGTGGGCGGCTGGCGACCGTTCATCGCCCCCTGTTCTTTCAACTGGTATTGGAAACGGGCTCCCACAGCGCGAAGCCCAGCAGGGAACTCCTGTGCGCGATCGAAGAAGCCGGCCAGGTGGTGGCTGATGAGCATCTCGCCGTTTGGCTGGAGCAGTTGTTGTTGACGGCCCCGAGTGGCGCGTCTTCCGACTACTTGATGGCCGGGCTTCGGCTGACGGCGCAGTTCAATCCCCAGCGGCGATTTGATGAGATTGGACAATGTTCCGCTTTTCCCGAGCAAGTGGTGAGGGAAGTCAGAGCCCGGTTGGAACTGTCTCCCTGGCTGGTGTCCGCATTGTGGGAGATGTGCGGCCGGATGGCGGGGCTGGCCGAAGCAATCGCACGCTCGAGGTGGAGGGAGTTTGCGATTCCCGCTGCGTCGCGGTATTTCGAGATGCTCGTCAGCGTGGAGCAATACGACATGCCCCAGCGCACAGCCCAGCGGAAATGGGGCGCCATTGCGGGCCTGCTTGCCCGGATGGAGGAGGTGGTGCTTGGGGTTCGGCCTGAGTATCAGGAGAAGTGGATGGAGCACGTAGCGGATTGGTTGTGGTACTGGGACAATCCCACCACGATCCGCAGATGCCTGCCTGTGGGGTTTACCCTGCTGTCGAGGATCTGTGCAACTCCTTTCGGGCTGGGCTCCAACGCTGCTCGTGCGTGGCTGACGCTCCTCGAGATGGAGAGAGAAACCGAGCTTGCACGATTGGTGGCTGCTCCGGATCGTTGCCTGCAGGTGCTGGAGAAGGCTTGCGAACGCGACAGCGACTCCGTCCTGCTTGCGCGCGGGCTTGGGGCCCTGGCCAAGTTCCAGGCCGTGTTTATAGTGAATGCCTTTCTGGCCGAGCCCAAGCGGCTGTGCAGGTCGGCGAAGGTGCTGGGCAGCATGAGCGCTCCGTTGCGGGAGCAAGTGGTCAAAGAGGCTCGAGGGCACCCGCTTTTCCGAATAGATCCAACGGCCAAGCCGGTGAAGGAGGTGTGCCGCGAGATCGCAGAGAACTTGCGGGATGGTTACGAGAATCCCGTGCCGGCCCGGTTGAAGTCCTGGCTGCAGGGAGAAGTCACGCTGACGCCGGCGCGGCTGGAGCGTTATCAACGCGTGCTGTCGCAGAATCTTGTGTTGACGCGTTTGAGCGTGATTGAGGCCGCGGCTTTGGCGGCTTTGCAGCGTGGGTTGCCGGCGATGGAGATGACCGGAGAAGGCGAGCATGCGCTGCGGCTGCTCGGCTCGATTGGCAGCAATCGCCGGGGGTTGAGGAAGTTCCTGCGCGCATATTGGGCCGGTGATACGGCGTACCTGGCGAAGCACCCGGCCACAAACGAGTGGTACCGGAAGCACCCCGGTGTTGCGAGGGAGGTGTGGGAGCGGGGGATTCCTTTTGAGTCCGGATGCTATCGCATCGAACTGGAACAGGATCCATTTGAGGTGTTGAAGCTGGGCACGTATGTGGGTTCGTGCCTGGCAGTGGGGGGACTCTGCTCCGAATCGGCGGTGGCCGCATTGGTGGATGTGAACAAGCAGGTTCTCTACCTGCGAGATGAGCGGCGGCGCGTGATCGCCCGGCAGCTCATTGCCATTTCCGATGACGACCGGCTGGTCTGTTTCCCGGTGTATCCAGGGTCCGCGGCGCGTGAGGCCAAGACGCTGTTTCGCGATTTTGACTATGCCTTTGCCGCGGAGTTAGGGGTGCCCGTCTATGTGTCGAAAGAAGGCGATGATGACTATTCGGTGGGCTGCGTACTGTCTGACGCGTGGTGGGACGATGGCAGCTGGGATTTCGAGGTGGGCGCGGCTTTGCTGTCAACGAAACGCCGCGCAAATTTAGGCTAAATAGTACTTGCATTGTTGGATAGTAGTGATTTAGGATTGAACTGCATGACCTACACATTCCAATTCGGCGGATGCCTCAATGGCTCGCTGGCGCGCGTCAATCATGACGCCCGCGAGGTGACTTAACCGACTTGGAATAATTGGATTTCAAGAAGGGGCGGCCATCGAGTGGCCGCCCTTTTTGCGTGCGCCCACGATCAACTAGCTGTCTCGAGAGATGGGGTTTGAGCCTTCCGTCGTGCGTTCCGCGCGCGCCTGGAGGTCGGGTCGAGGTGTACCCTGCTTCGGGAAGAGTTTGAGCGGGTGTGGCCCATTGGATGGGCACCGGATCGCCAGTCCGGCCAACGGAGTTCGATTCTCCGCACTCGCTCCACTAATTATGATCGGCTGCGGTGATCCGCATATGTTTTGAAAGATTGAAGCAGGCTGAGAGGTGATGTTTCGAATTGGCAACGTTCAATGTGAACATTCCGCGGTTCTATTGTCTGCTCCGGAAAGAGTTCTTATATGACGGAGCGGCACACCTGAATGAATTCGTGGCGGTGTGCGCCTTTGGGGCGGCCTCGATCCAGGGGCGGGCTCTCGGGTTCCACGTGTTGACGGAGAACGGAGCCGTGATCTGGCGGCTGCCGCTGCATGCGCTTTGTCACAAGCCGGAGGCTCCGGTGATGCCGTTGGACTGGCTGCAATTCTGGGATTGCTTCAGCTACGAGATGGAGGCCACGACGTTCGACCGGCTGCGGGAAGCCCGAGTGCGGGTGCAGTTGCGGGACCGGTCGTGGGCCGGCGGTCAGTATATGTTCACGTTGGATTGGCGCGGAAACGAAGACTCGGAGGAAGCGGGCGACGGCGGCCACAAGTGCGCTCATGTCGTCGCCCTGGATAACGGGAACTTCGCGGCCCAGCCCAACAACCGCATGCAATGGTTTTGTCCGGCCTTCGTCACACCGTTTGAGGAGAAGCCGGATTACGTCACGAATACGCGGGTCTGGAAGGTAGAGCGCGAGACGGAGACGACGCAGGGCTACTTTTACGATTCGAAGGAAAATGCCGGCGAGGCGAGCCAGGTTGCGCTGTACGCAAAGGGGCTCCGCACGGGCGGTTGAGGAGAGCTGAAAGAGGAACGATCATGGCCAACAAGTCACTATTCGCGAGCTTGCGTGGGGCGCTGATCCCGAAGACGGATGCGGTGAACCACGAGAACGCTCCGGCGTATGCACTGGAGCCGAAGCAGGCTCTGGCGCAGTTCGCCGCGACCGGGTGCTTTGGCCGAACGTTCTATGCGTCGGCGGACAAGCAGTTGCAGCATGTGCTGGAGCTGTGCGCGCAGGTGGAGCCGGAGTTCGTGGCGCGTGTCGCGATCTACAGCCGGACGCGCTCGTATATGAAAGACATGCCGGCGTTGCTGTGCGCGTGGCTTTCCGTGCGGGACGCGCGGCTGCACGAAGCGGTGTTCGCGCGGGTCATCGACAACGCGCGGATGCTGCGGACGTATGTGCAGATGCTGCGCTCCGGCGTCGTAGGCCGGAAGTCGCTGGGGTCGGCGCCAAAGCGGCTGGTCCGGCAGTGGCTGGACGGCCGCGACACGGAGACGCTGTTCCGGTCGAGCGTGGGGCAGAGCCCCTCGCTGGCCGACATCGTGAAGATGGTTCACCCGAAGCCGCAGGACCCGGGCCGCGAGGCTTTCTATGGGTACATGCTGGGGCGGACCTACGCGCTGGACGCGTTGCCGCAGTTGGTGACGCAGTTTGAGCGGTTCAAGGAAGGGGCTTCGCCAGAGGTTCCGGACCTGCCGTTCACGATGTTGACGGCCCTGCCGTTGGGCCGCGAGGACTGGGTGGCGATCGCCCGGAACGCTTCGTGGCAGACGGTGCGGATGAACCTGAATACCTTCGCGCGGCATGGCGTGTTCGGAGAAGCGGGGTTGGCCTCGCAGATTGCGAACCGCCTGCGGAATGCTGAGGAGATTCGGCGGGCGCGGGTGTTCCCGTACCAGTTGCTGACGGCGTTCCAGAACTGCGATGCGGCGGTGCCGGCGGTGGTGAAGGATGCGCTGCAGGACGCGATGGAGCTGGCGATCCGGAACGTGCCGGTGATCAATGGCTCCGTGGTGGTTTGCCCCGACGTGTCGGGGTCGATGGCCTCGGCGATTACGGGTAAGCGGAAGGGCTCGACGTCGGCGGTGCGCTGCATTGACGTGGCGGCGCTTGTGGCCGCGGCGGTGGTGCGCAAGAACCCGTCGGCGACCGTGCTGCCGTTCGAGCAGGGCGTGGTTTCGCTGGCGCTGAATGCACGCGATAGCGTGATGACGAATGCGGCGAAGCTGGCGGCGATCGGCGGAGGCGGAACGAACTGCAGCGCTCCGATTGCGCTGTTGAACAAGCAGAAGGCCCAGGCGGACCTGGTGATCCTCGTCTCGGATAACGAGTCGTGGGTGGACGCGGGGCTGGGCCGGGGTACGGCGCTGATGGCCGAGTGGAACGGGTTCCGGCAGCGGAATCCGAAGGCGCGGCTGATCTGCCTGGACATCCAGCCGTATCAGACGACGCAGGCCGCTGAGCGGGCGGACATCCTGAACATCGGAGGCTTCTCCGACCAGGTGTTCGAACTGATGGCGGCGTTCGCAGCAGGCAAGCTCGAGGCGGACCACTGGGTGGGCCGTATTGAAGCCGAGGCTGCGTGAAGGGCTGTGGGGCGGTGTTCTGCCATCGGAGGACGCCGCCCTGGACGGCCTGAGGTCTTTGTGAGCAGGAGGCCGGATGCTGGAGGGACTACATTTCCCATGTGGCGTCTCTCGAAGATCCTTGCCGGCCTCCACGCTGCCGCAGAAGAGGCCTGTGGCGAATGCAGAAGGAACTACAAGTTTTACACTTCGAGGGTCCCCGGTTCAAATCCGGGTCGCGCGAACATGACGCGCGGTAGCTCAGCGGTAGAGCATCGGGTTTCTTCAACGGATTGTCGCCACGGGCCTGGATGGTTATGGATTGATGAATGCAGGGGCCGAATGTCGAAGGGACTACATTTCCAAATGCTGGGGTCTCTTCCCCACCTTGTCGGCCCCTTGAAAGCGCGAGCGCGGCGGAGGAATCGCTACGCTTGGGAAGGAATCGGATATGCCTGAATTGACCGGATACAACGTCATCACGACAGAGAAGGGGGTCCCCATCAAGGCCTGGACGAAGGGCGTCCAGGTGGAGGACCAGGCGCGCCAGCAGTTGATCAACGCGTCGCAGTTGCCCTTCATCTACAAATGGATCGCCGCGATGCCGGACGTGCATTGGGGCGTCGGCGCGACCGTCGGCAGCGTGATTCCTACCAAGGGTGCAATCATTCCGGCGGCTGTCGGAGTGGACATCGGGTGCGGCATGATGGCGGTGCAGACCGACCTGGATGCGAACCATCTGCCGGACAGCCTGAAGGCGATCCGGTCTGCGATTGAGGCGGCTGTTCCGCATGGGCGGACGAACCATGGCGGAGCGGGCGACCGCGGCGCGTGGGGCTCGATTCCCCTGCGCAACCAGGAGGTCTGGCGGGACGAGCTGAAGGATCGGTACGACACCGTTCTCCGGAAGCATCCCAAGCTGGATCGCGGCAACCATGCGAACCACCTGGGGACGCTGGGTACGGGCAACCACTTCATCGAGGTCTGCCTGGATGAGGCGGATCACGTCTGGTTCATGCTGCACAGCGGTTCGCGCGGCGTCGGCAACCGGATGGGCAGCTACTTCATTGAGCTGGCCCGGAAGGAGATGCGGCGATTCTACATCAACCTGCCGGATATCGACTTGGCGTACTTTCCGGAGCACACGGAGCACTTCGACGACTATGTCGAGGCGGTCGAGTGGGCCCAGGACTACGCGCGGCGGAACCGGGACCTGATGATGGAGCAGATCCTCGGCGCGGTACGGGCGTCCGGCAAGCTGCCGCCGTTCACCACGGAGTTGAAGGTGATCAACTGTCACCACAACTACGTGGCGCGGGAGTCGCACTTCGGCGAGAACGTGCTGGTGACCCGGAAGGGCGCGGTGCGGGCGCGCGAGGGCGATATGGGGATCATCCCCGGCAGCATGGGGGCGCGGTCGTATATCGTGCGCGGCAAGGGCAACGTGGAGAGCTTCCATAGCTGCAGCCACGGGGCCGGGCGAGCGATGTCGCGCAACGAGGCGCGGCGCCGCTTCTCGCTGGACGACCACATCCGCATGACCGAGGGTGTGGAGTGCCGGAAGGACGAGGCGGTGATCGATGAGACGCCGGCGGCGTACAAGCCGATTGATGCGGTGATGGCGGCGCAGGCGGATCTTGTCGAGATCGTGCATACCTTGCGGCAGGTGGTTTGCGTGAAGGGCTGAGAGGGTGCGGAGTGGATCCGCACCCCTCAGGGAGGGATTCCAGTGTTGATTCAAATTGACGGGTCGTTTGGGGAAGGCGGAGGGCAGATCCTGCGGACGGCGCTCAGCCTTTCCCTGGTGACCGGCCGGCCCATCCAGATCGACAACATTCGTGCGGGCCGCGAGCGGCCGGGGCTTCTGCGCCAGCATTTGACGGCGGTGCTGGCGGCGGCGGAGATCGGGCAGGCGCAGGTGGAGGGCGCGGTGCTGGGGTCGACTTCGATCGGGTTCGTGCCGGGCCCTGTGAAGGCAGGTGAGTATCGGTTTGCGGTTGGGTCGGCGGGTAGCGGGACGCTGGTGTTCCAGACTGTTCTGCCGGCGTTGATGCTGGCGACGAGTCCGAGCAAGTTGGTGATCGAAGGCGGGACGCACAACGACGCGGCGCCGCCGTTTCCGTTCCTGGAGCGGGCGTTCCTGCCGCTGGTGGAGCGGATGGGGCCGCGGGTCCAGGTTCGATTGGAACGGCCCGGGTTCTATCCGGCGGGCGGCGGGCGGTTCACGGCGGAGATCCTGCCGACGGTCCGGCTGAAGCCGCTGCATCTCGGCGAGCGGGCGGAGATGACGGGCCGGCGCGTGGTGGCGATTGTGGCGAACCTGCCGAGGGACATCGCCGAGCGGGAGGTGAAGACCGCGGCGCGGCTTCTCGAGTGGGGTCCGGAGACCCAGGTGATCGAGTCGACGCGCGAGTCGGCGGGTCCGGGCAACGTCGTGATGGTGGAGGTGGAGAGCCGCGCGGTGACGGAGATCTTCACGGCGTTCGGGAAGGTCGGGGTGAGTGCCGAGCGGGTGGCGAAGGTGGCGGTGCTGGATGCGCGGGCGTACCTGGGGTCGAAGGCGGCTGTGGGCGAGCACCTGGCGGATCAACTGCTGCTGCCGATGGCGCTGGCGGGTTCGGGTTCCTTCACTGCCGTGAAGCTGAACCGGCACGCGCAGACCAATATGGAAGTGATCCGGCGGTTCCTGCCTGTGCGCTTCGAGTGCAGCGAAGCCGGAGGACACGTAGCTGTTGCGGTGCGGCCGGAGTGAATACCGGCCGCCCGCAGTAAGTCAGATATCAGACGATGGAGTGGACGAGTCCGCCTTCCGCCCGCACCGCCGCGCCGTTGGTGGCCGCCGCCAGCGGACTGGCCAGGTAGGCGACCAGGCTGGCGATCTCTTCGGGCTGGATCAGGCGCTGGAGCAGGGAAGCGGAGCGGTGCTTCTTGAAGAAGGCGGCCTCCAGTTGAGCGAAGTCCGCGGTGGGGTCATCGGAGATCGATTTGATGAAGTCGACGATGCCGGCGGACATCGTGGGTCCGGGCATGACGGTGTTGACGGTGACTCCGGTGCCGGTGGTCATCTCGGCCAGGCCTCGGGAGAGGGAGAGCTGCGCCGTCTTGGTCATGCCGTAGTGCATCATCTCGGCGGGGACGGCGACGGCCGATTCACTGGCGATGAAGATGATGCGGCCGGTCTTGCGCGCCAGCATGCCGGGCAGGTAGGCACGGGAGGTGCGGACGCCGCTCAGTACGTTGACTTCGAAGAGGCGCAGCCAGTCTTCGTCGGGGATGTCGACGAAGGGCTTGGGTTCGTAGATGCCGAGGTTGTTGACGAGGATGTCGACTGAGGGCAATTCACGCACGAGGGCATCGGCGCCTTCGCGGGTGCCGAGATCGGCCAGAATGCCGGTGACGCTGCCGCGGCCGGCGAGTTTCGGGGTGATTTCGGCAATGGCGCGGTCGAGGCTGGCCTGGGTCCGGCCGGTAATGAAGACCTGGACACCTTCCTGCGCGAGCTGCGTGGCGATGGCTTGGCCGATGCCCGCGGTCCCGCCGGTGACGACGGCGGACTTGCCTTCCAATTGAAGGTTCATAGTTTGACTGACTTCCTTTCAGCTACAGTGTGCGGTGGTTTGGAAAACAGTACCAGTGAGTCGTTATCCTAGTATTGGCACTACCATCCATGACTATGGCGACGGCTGTACGGGATCGAAGCGCATTGAGGCGGCGCGCGGAACTGGCGGATTTCCTGCTGACGCGGCGCGCGCGGCTGGCTCCGGCGGATGTCGGGCTGCCCAACGGGCGGCGGCGGCGCGTGGCTGGCCTGCGGCGCGAAGAGGTGGCGGAGCTGGCCGGGATCAGCGCCACCTGGTACACATGGATGGAGCAAGGGCGCGCCGTGAATGTGTCCATCGAGACGCTGGACCGGCTGGCGGGCGTGCTGAGCCTGGATGGCCGCGAGCGCGAGCATCTGTTCCTGCTGGCGGGCCATGCGGCTCCACCGGCGCCGTCTGAAGGGTCGCAGCAGGTGATGGGGCTGGTGCGGCAGACGCTCGACAGTCTGAATCCCACTCCGGCCTATCTGCTGAATCAACGTTGGGACATCCTGGCCTGGAATCGGGCGGCCACACGCGTTTTCGGCGACTTCGGTGCGATCGAGGAGGCGCGGAGAAACGTGGTCTGGCTGACGTTTCAGCGGGACTCCTCCTTCGGCCGGCTCTTCGTCGATTGGGATCGTTACGCGCGTTGCGTGCTGGGCAGTTTCCGGGCGGATTCCAGCGCGCACGTGGGCGATTCGCGGTGGTCTGCGCTGACCGGGGCGCTCATCGCGGAGAGCCCTGTGTTTGCGGATTTGTGGCCCAATCACGAGGTGGCTGCCCCGTTGATGTACCGCAAGGAGTTGCGGCACGAGACGGCGGGCTTGCTCACGCTCGAGCCGCTGCATCTGGATGTGCCGGCTCCGGCGGGTTTGAAGATCGTTGTATACCTGCCGTGCACGGATACGGATACGCCGGAGAAACTGCGGCAGCTCGACCGGCCGTAATAAGCGAACGGCGGCCGGATCGCTCCAGCCGCCGCGGTTTGCTTATCGATTCGCTCCTACACCAGCTTGGTCTTCTTTAGCGGCAGCTCACGGATACGCTTGCCGGTCGCCGCGAAGATGGCGTTGGCCAGGGCCGGCGCGATGGTGGGTACGCCGGGCTCGCCCACGCCTCCGGGCGGTTCGTTGCTGGGCACGATGTGTACGTGCACCTGCTGCGGCGCCTCGTTCATGCGGGCCACCGGATAGTTGTTGAAGTTGGCCTGCTTCACCTTGCCGCCGGTGGCGGTGATCTCGCCCAGCAGGGCTCCGCTGGTGCCAAAGACCGCGGCGCCCTGGAACTGGGAAATCACGCGGTCCGGGTGGATGACCTGGCCGGGATCAATGGCGTAGTGAACCGTGGGGATGGTGAGTTTGCCGTCTTTATCCACCTTCACTTCGACCACCGTGGCGACATAGCAGAGGAAGCTGCGATGGGCCGCGAAGCCCCAGGCATGGCCCGGAGCGGACTTGTTCTTGCTCCAGCCTGACTTCTCGGCGGCCACTTCGATGACGCGCCGCAGACGGGCCGTGTCGAAGGGGAACTTGTCTTCCTTCTGGCCGTAGTTGGCGTGTTGGAAGCCCTGTCCGGAGAAGTCGACGCGGCGCGCCGGGCCGATGAGGTCCATTGTGTAGTCCACCGTGTCGCGGCCGGCCAGGTGGGCCAGTTCGTCGACAAAGGAGTGGATGGCGAAGGCGTGCTGGATGTTGTTGACTGAGCGCAGCCAGCCGATGCGGACGTGGGCCGCCGCGGGTCCATTCTCCACGCGCAGGTTGGCGATATCAAAGGGTACGTCGATGAAGCCCAGGCCGAGCTCCAGCGGGCTGAGCTCCAGCGTGTCCTTCTGGTAGAGGTTCATCAGCGAAGGGGCGGCGACGCGCTGCAGCCAGGCATCGGGCCGTCCCTGGGCATTGAGGCCGGCCTTCATGTAGATGGAGGCGCAGGCATGGTAGTAGTCGAACTTGATGTCGTCCTGGCGGGTCCAGCTCACCTTGACCGGGCGTCCGACCTGCTTGGAGAGCAGCGCGGCCTCGACGACGTAATCGGGCTTGGACTTGCGGCCGAAGCCGCCGCCCAGTAGGGTCACATGGCAGAGCACGTCGGTCTTCGGAATGCCCATGGCTTCCGAGACGGCTTCCTGCACGGCCTGCGGATTCTGGGTGGCCGCCCAGGCTGTGACTTTGCCGTCCTTGAACTCTGCCACGGCGGCCGGCGGCTCCATGGGAGCGTGCGAGAGCAACGGGGTGTAATACTCCGCCTCGTGTGTTTTGGCGGCTGAGGCGAAGGCCTTTTCGACGTCGCCTTTGTTGCGCGCCGCCTTTTGCGGAGACCGGACGGTCTCGCTCATCTTCTTGCGGAAGGCGTCGGAATCGAACGATTCGTTCTCACCGCCGTTCCATTCCACCTGTAACTTCTTGCGGCCTTCCATGGCGGCCCAGGTGTTGTCGGCGAGCACAGCCACTCCGCCGAGCTGCTTGTAGCCGTAGGGTTTCTGGAAGGTAGGCAGAACGATTGCGTCCTTCACTCCTTTGACTGCCTTGGCCGCCGTGCCGTCGAAGCTCTTCACACTGCCGCCGACCACCGGCGGGCGCTCGATGGAGGCGTAGAGCATGCCGGGCATCTTCGCGTCGTAGCCGAAGGTGCCTTTGCCGCGCACGATGTCGTTCTGGTCGGCCATCGGCACGCCTTTGCCGATGTACTTGAACTCGGACGCGGGCTTCAGCTTGAGGTCTGCCTTGGCGGGTACGGGCTGTTTGGCGGCGGCGGCCACCAGCGCGCCAAAGCCTGCCTTTTTGCCGGAGGCGCGATGGACAATCTCATGATCGACAGCGGAGCACTCGTTCAGCGGCACCTGCCATTGGGCGGCAGCGGCGCGCTCGAGCATCATGCGGGCGGTGGCTCCGGCGTCGCGCAAGGCGTCGTAGAAGTCGCGGATGGAGCACGAGCCGTCGGTGTTCTGCGAGCCGTACTTCTCATCGCCGAGTGCCTGTTCGATGCGGACGCGCTTCCAGTCGGCGCCGAGTTCATCGGCGGCCACCATGGGCAGCGAGGTGCGGATGCCGGTGCCCATTTCGGAGCGGTGGGCCACGATGACCACGGTGCCATCGGGTTCCACGCCGAGATAGACGGTAGGCATGAAGGCGGGGACAGCGCCTTCCACGGCCATGGGGGCGGCCAGGACGAGCGCACCGGCGGAGAAGAGGCCGCCCAGGAATTCGCGGCGGTCGAGGCGGTATACGGCGCTCATGCTTTCACTCCCGCGGCCTTCTTGATGGCGGACCGGATGCGCTGATAGGTGCCGCAGCGGCAGATGTTGCCGGTCATGTAGGCGTCGATATCGGCGTCGGTCGGTTTCGGTTTCTCCTTGAGCAGCCCGGCGGCCTGCATGATCTGGCCGCTCTGGCAGTAGCCGCACTGCATGACGTTCAGGTCCTGCCAGGCCAACTGCAGCGGGTGTTTGCCGTCGGGGCTCAGGCCTTCGATGGTGGTGATCTTCATCCCGGCGGTGTCTTTCATGGCCGTGATGCAACTGCGCACCGGTTTTCCGTTCAGATGGACCGTGCAGGCGCCGCAGAGGCCGGCTCCGCATCCATACTTTGTGCCTGCCAGTTCCAGCAGATCGCGCAGATACCACAGCAGCGGCATCTCCGGATCACCGTCATATTTGTGGGCGACGCCATTCACACTCAGTTGAACCATTGTTTTTCCCCAGGATTACGTTCCCAGCTTGGGCGTAGTATAGCGCTCCGCTGGAAATGGCGCATCCAGGCCGGCGGGCTAATGGCTTTCGCGGCTGTGATGCTTCCAGGAGAGAGAGCCGAAGCGCCGCCCGATGATCATCTTCATGATCATGTGGTCGGTCGAGCCGGTGAAACCGAGGCCGACGCCGAAGTTGAATTCCCAGTCCGGGCCGAAGTCGATGTCGAGTGTCGGGAAGATCTGATGCTCCTGTTCCCGCAGCGGGGCAAAGGAGTGCAGGGGGCCCAATGAGCCGTAATACTCGCCGCCAAAGTTGATCTTCTTCGTGATGGCGTAGCTCGCCTTGAAGTTCGGAGAGAAGACGACACCGGAGGCAACGCCCGGGCCATGGAAGGCACGGTCCACTGTCGGGTTGAAGCTCATGTACCAGTGGCCGAGTTCCTTGTCGACGATGGGGCGGATCTCCATATTCCAGGTGTCTCCGGCGTAGACGGCGCGCTGGTAGCCCACTTCGGTGGAGAGGCTGACGCCGACGGGCCAATTCCAGGAGGGAGGGACGCGCACGCGGGGCCGGATGTGATCGCCCACCCATTGCCAGCCGTAGCCGCGGCTGTTGGTCATGAAGACATAGAAGCCGGTCTCGAACCAGTCGTTGAAGCCGTGGGTCAGTTCGAGAGTCTCATGCCAGGCATGATTCGTCGGGCGCATCCCGTCGGTTACGGTCTTGGTGCCCTGCACCGTGAAGTTCGTATGGAACTCGAGCATCGTCTTATGCGGCGGCATGGTTTCGCTGCCGTAGACCTGGATCTCGTAGTTCTCCTGAGCCTGGGAGAGTTGCTGAAAGGAGAACAGCGTCAGGATGACGGTGAATAAGATGCGCATAGCCCAGTGGATCCCTGAATCAGGCCAACGCCCGGCGACGAAGCGGGTCAAGCCAAGGTAATGAATCCACAGTAGCAGAGATGCCCTGGTCCCGATCCTGCCGCCGCTTAGGGCCTGGCGAGCTCGAAAACGAGGATCTGGTTGTCCGGGCGGCCATCGCGCACCAGGGGCACGTAGCGGATGCGGGCCTGCATCCCGTCGGCCAGGACGACGGAGTTCTCGCCGGCATTGTGAAAGGCGTTCTGCTCCACGTTGCGGGCGTAGACAAAGGGAACCCCGCCTACGATGAACCCCTCCCATTCATACGTCTCCTGCTCGCCGGAGCGGGTCTCCAGGCGGGTCCAGTAACCTGTGATTGGCCCTTCTACCTGCCGGGCGGACTTGTTCCCAGCCAGATAGCGCTGCTCGGCGTCATATCCTCCGCCCAGGAGGAAGATGATCCCGGTGAGGGCGCCCAGGAACTTGACCCCGGCGTGGAGAGGCAGGGCGCGGATCCGCAGGTAGAGCACCCAAAGGCCGGTCGCCACCGCCAGGGCAGCGCCGAAGAGGAAGGCCAGCTTCGGCGCCTGTGAGTCCTGGGCGATGTCGTAGATGAGCTCGTAGTTCAATCCCGGCCCCCGGGATCGGGCCCAAGCTCCTTGATGAATCTGTCCCGTGCGAGGGAGAGAGCCGCACCTTCTCCGCCGCTGGTGGCCATGCCGGCGTAGGTGCGTGCCCAGTCGGCGGCCTCCTCCCATGCTTGGTGTGCTCCCTGGCTGTCGTGCTGCTGCCGCAGGCGGATCATGCGCAGGCGGTACAGGTCGGCGGTGCAGATGGCATACGCGATGTGCGGCACGCTATCGGCGATGACCTTTTCCGCTTCGGCCAGGTGGTTCTCGAGTTCCAGCGCCTTGGCCTTGGTCCACCAGGCGGGCTCATCCGGTTGTGGCGCGGGCGCGGGTTCCCTGAGTTGGGGGGCGTCGAAGGCGGCACTCTTGAGGATGAGTTGTGCCAGGTTCGCCGCATCGCGCATGCGCGGCGGAGTAGCGGTCACACGGGCTCGCAGGAAGGCCGTATGGTCCCGCCAGGCGGTGATCAGGTGCAGTTGCTCGATCGCAGCGTCGCCGTCGAAGATGTTGCGAATGCTCAGCCCGTGCATCTCGTCTTCACTCAAGCGGAGGAACTGAGGCGCCGGATAGGATTGCTGGGCCTCGGCCTGCAGCGCATCCAGCAACTGCTGCGCGTTGCGGCCTTCGCAGGGGATCAGGCTGAGGTTGATCTGGACCTCGCCGGCTGGTTCGAACACCAGAGTCCGCTTGCCGTCGTCCATCGCGAACCAGCCCATGGGGATGTCGACCTGGGCTTCGATGGAGCCCGCTCCGATGGTGACCTTCTTCTCTTCTGTGTTTTCCGCGGCGACGTTGGGTGTCAGCCCGGCGCCCTTGTTTCGCAGATTGGCGTTGACCTGGTGCTCCGGATCCATCGAACTGGCATCGTCAGCCAGTGCGTACAGGGCGAACGACGGAGCCGGGCCTTCGCCGTGTGGAGACGGCGGTACATAGGAAACAGGTACAGTCTGGCCTTTGGGGGCGGAGAGCTTGAAGTACTCCATCACAGCCTGCCAGACGGGTTCGAAAGCGCCGGCGAGGGACTCGGGCGCCATCAGGTTGACGTTCACCAGGCGGCCTCCGTCTTCAAACAGGAAGAAGCGGTGGTCCAGCCAGGTGCCTTCCTGATTCTGGCGCCCCAGGGCCATGATGCCCTCCGTGGGGCCGATCTCGCGAGGGCCGCCGGCCGTCATCTGGATCTCATTGTTCTCCAGCAGGTAAGTCACCCAGTCGCGGACTGAGCCGTTGTCATACGCCGGACGGGCGGCGACCGTGAGCGCCACTGCGGCGACAGGTGACGTAGCAACCATCAGCGGCGCGAAGGCGACAGGGTTGCTGAAGTCGATGTCTTCCATCGGCAGATCGTGGATTGTCCAGTCGCTGGGGACCGCGATCTCGAACCCGAGGTCAGCCAGCTTGGGCGGGAACGTGTAGATGGTGAAGCCGAATGAGTTGGACATGGGCGGTGAGCTTTCCAGGTGAAATGTGAATAGGCAGTTTACTGGTGCTGTTGCTGCAGGTCGTTACGGAGGGAATCGGCCAGGGCGTCGAATTCATAGCTGTCGCCGGACCGTGCTTCGGCAACCGCCAGCAATGCTCTCATGGAGCCGTGGAAATCGGCCATGGTGTGATCCTGGACGTTGCCCGCGAGCTGGTGCCAGGTCCAATAGACACCTCTCAATTGGCCCAGCAGCGTGTTGTCCCGGTCGCTGATGGGCGCCGGAATGGCTCGCAGCCGTTCAGTGAGAACCGTAGCGGTCTGGCGCAGCGGCTCGGTTGCCGAGGCCGGCAGCGTCTGGACGGTGGATAGGACGATGGTCAGGCCGCGCAGGTGCTCAGGATCGGAACTTCGGAACAGGGCCGGCAGTTCGGCGATGCGGGTGACCAGGACCTGGGCAATGCGATGCTTGTCGACGGTGTCATCGACGCCGAAGCTGACCCACTCATCGAGTGGCGAGCCGGGGGTGAGGGCCGCGAAGGCCTGCATCTTCTTCTCGTGTTCCGCCTGGGCCGCCGCCTCGGCTTCGCGCCGGATCTCGGAGGCACGCCGGACGCGGAACCGGTACGAGTAGCCGGTGATTGGCTTGTCTTTCTCTTCCAGGAACCGGTCGCTGCGCCAGGTGCTCCACTCGAGATACTCCTTGCCTGGTTTCGCGGGCATGGGCAGCATGAACTCGATGTCGGTCGATGTGTCCATCAGCATCCGGACCGTGCGCATCGACCGGTCGCTGAACAAACTGACGCGGCAGGGGACGGTCCACTGGCCGCCGGACTCGCTGGCCTGTTTCCAGAGCATCTCGCCGCCCCTGGAGTCGAGGCGCTTATTGCCCGAGCCGAGCGGGGTCAGCAAGCAGTTCGAGTAATTGCGGTCGGGCCGTTCGGTGGGAACCACTCCGCGAGGGCATTTGAGCTCCACTTCCAGGTCGAGTTGCTCGCCATCGATGGTGGGCGCCACAGTGCCGCCCAGGCGGCAAAAGAGGGCGATCACGCAGAACAGGCTGACGACCTCGCCCAGCGAGATGCCCTGGGCCCGGAGAAACCCGGGTGAGGCGCCGCCGGCCACCACGCGTGAGGTGACGATGCCCAGGATCAGGCCGATGACAATGCCGAACAGGGTGAGGAAAGCCACGAAGTAGCCGGAGCCACCTTCGAAGCTGGAGATGCTGTACCACTCGACGCACAGGGTGCCCAGGTAACAGGCCGCGGCGCCACAGGCAGCGGCGGTAATCAGTCCAACGAGAATCGTCAGTAACCAACTCAAAGTACAGCTCCAGGGGTAGTCAGCGGCGCGGGCGGCGACCGGCCAATTCCGCGCTCACCTGTAACTAGCGCGGTGGCATTGCAATTTCGATCACAAGATCGCTAGGAATGCGAAAGCTGAGCCCGGGGCCGCTCGTCCGATTCCGGGAACAACTGTCAACGGGTTGCCGTATACTCAGGTGACGCGGAGAGTCAACATGGCCCTTGGTGATCAGATCAAATCCTTTCTCAAGAAACAGTTCATTGACGTTATCCAGTGGACGGACCAGGAAGATGGCGTCCTTGCGTACCGGTATCCCATGCAGGACATGGAAATCCAGAATGGTGCGCAACTTACGGTGCGAGAGTCGCAGGCGGCGATGTTCGTCAACGAAGGCCGCTGCGCCGACATCTTCAGCCCCGGGCTGTATACGCTCAACACGCGTACCCTGCCGCTGCTGACGAACCTTCAGAACTGGGACAAGATGTTCGCGTCCCCGTTCAAGAGCGACGTCTTCTACTTTTCGACCAGGCAGCAGATTGCCCAGCGTTGGGGCACGGCCCAGCCGGTCACGATTCGCGACAAGGACTTCGGCGCGATCCGGCTGCGTGGTTTCGGCGTTTATTCGTGGCATGTCGACAATCCAAAGCTGTTCCTGACGAAGGTCAGCGGCTTTGGGGAAGTCTACCGGGTGAGCGAAGTGGAGCCGCAGCTGCGCCAGACGATTGTCGGCCGCATGTCGGATGCCTTCGCCGAGAGCCAGATTCCGTTCCTGGACATGGCCGCCAACCTGGTGGAGGTGGGCGACCGCATCAAGGCGTCGATCACGCCGGTGTTTGCGGAGCTGGGCATCGCCATCGATCAGTTCGTGGTGGAAAACCTCTCGCTGCCGGAAGAGCTGCAGAAGTTCCTCGACACGCGCGTGGGCATGAACATGATCGGGAATATGCAGCAGTACACGCAGTTCCAGGCGGCCAATTCGCTGCCCATCGCGGCTGCGAACGAGGGCGGCGGGCTGGCCGGCCTCGGTGTGGGTTTGGGCGCGGGCGTCGGGCTGGGGCAGGTGTTCTCCCAGGCGATGAATCCGCAGGCGCAACAGCCGCCGCAGGCTCCTCCTCCTGTTGCTCCGCAGGCGGCGCCCCCGGTGGTGCCGGTCGTGCCGGTCGCCGGTGCGGCAGCGGTGCCTGATACGAAATTCTGCTCCGAGTGCGGGCAGAAGATTCCACGGGCGTCGAAGTTCTGCCCGGAGTGCGGTAAGCCTCAGCAGTAAGTTGTAAATAAGAGTTACCATCACTCCAATGACTTCCGGCTGTGAATGGGTGGTCGATGCCGCGGGCTGCGATCCGGCCACCCTGGCCTCTCTGCCGGCACTTGAGGCCCTATTCGACGACATGGTCGCCGGTCTGCAACTACACCCGGTCGCGCCCACCGTGTGGCACCAGTTTCCTGGACTGACTCCGGCCATGCCCGGAGGCATTACCGGGCTATCCTTATTGGCGGAGTCGCATCTGGCGGTACACACTTTTCCGGAGCATGGCGCGCTGTCGCTGAACCTGTTTTGCTGCAAGCCTCGTGACAATTGGGCCTTCGAGCATGAACTGACCCGCCGATTCGAGGCGCGCAAGGTGGATGTCAGAAGATTGGAGCGCGCTCTTTCATGAGTGGACCCTCCTCAAACTGCCCCAATTGCGGCGCTCCCATCAAATTCGCCTGGTCCAGCGCGGTGCAGGCCGCCTGCCCCTATTGCCAGGCGATCATCATCCGCCGGGATGTGAATCTGGAAGCGGTGGGCACGGTAGCCGATCTGCCGCCCGACGCTTCGGCGATCCAGTTGATGACGGAGGGCTTCTTCGACAACAAGCACTTCACCGTCATTGGCCGGATCCGCTATGAGTGGGAGCAGGGCAACTGGAACGAGTGGCACCTGCTCATGAATGACGGCACCAGCGGCTGGCTCAGCGATGCCCAGGCGGATTACGCCGTCTCGTTCGCCGTGACCTCGCCCATCACCTTCCCCACGCCCCTGGAGATGAAGAAGGGGCAGGTCTTTCAGCTGCAAGGCGCCCAGTTCATGGTGACGCACCTGACCAAGGTCCGCTATGTGGGCTTTGAGGGGGAGTTGCCCTTCACGACCTCGGATCGCAGCGAGTTCACGACCGCCGATCTGCGCACCATGGATGCGCGCTTTGCGACCATCGACTATTCCGAGACGCCGCCGCTGCTGTTCATGGGCCGGTATGTGGACATCGAAGCACTGAAGTTGACCGGCCTGAGGGAGTTTGAAGGATGGTAGCGCCGTCCCGCGTCCCGAAACCGAAAGCCATCAATTGCCCCAATTGTGGCGGCAACATCGAACTGCGCGGCTTTGCGCATACGCGTAGCGCGGTATGCGTGCAGTGTTGCACCATCATCGATCCGACGACGCCGGAGCTCCAGATCCTCCAGCAGTTCGACGAGCGCCTGCGCGTACGGCCCCTGATCCCGTTGGGCACCCGCGGTAAGTATCGTGGAATCCCCTATGAGGTCATCGGCTTCCAGGTGCGATGCATCAACTCGGATGGAGTCGAGTACTCCTGGCACGAGTACCTGCTGTTCAACCCGTTCAAGGGCTTCCGCTACCTGACGCAGTACGACGGGCACTGGAATGATGTGCTGACCGTGCACGGCCTGCCGTCGTTCACGACGCTGGGCGGCCGGAAAGCCGTCAACTACAATAACGTCAATTACAAGCACTTCCAGAACGCGGTGGCGCGCACGGCGTTCGTGATGGGCGAGTTCCCGTGGGCTGTGCGGGTGGGCGAGACGAATACGGTCGACGATTACGTCTCCGCGCCTTACATGATGTCGTCGGAGCAGACGGAAGGCGAGGTCAACTGGTCGTTCGGCACGTATATTCTGGGCGCCGAAATCGAGCAGGCGTTCCAACTCAAGACCAAGTTGCCCGCGCCGCGGGGTGTCTACGCCAACCAGCCGTCTCCTTTCCAGGACAAAGTGCGGGCCTCCTGGCGCACGTTCATGCTGCTGTGCTTGGGATGGGCCGCGCTGATGGCGTTCTTCACGTTCAGCGCCAGCAACCGGGTGATCTTCGATCAGAATTTCCATTTCGCACAGGCTGTGCCCGGAGAGCATTCCTTCGTTACCCAGCCGTTCGAGGTGCCTGGAAAAGGCAATGTCGAGATTGAATTGACTACGGATCTGAAGAACAACTGGGCCTACTTCAGCCTGGCGCTGCTGCGCGAGGATGGCGCCCAGGGTTTTGATTTCGGCCGGGAAGTGAGTTACTACAGCGGCCGGGATAGCGACGGTTCCTGGTCGGAAGGCAAGGCGAAGGATAGCGTGATCCTGCCGCGGGTTCCGGCGGGCCGGTACTACCTGCGGATCGAGCCGGAGATGGACGCGCAGGCCTCCGCCACGGCGGCCTCCGGCATGACGATGAACTATGAGGTAACGGTGCGGCGGGACGTGCCCACCACCTGGCTCTTCTGGCTGGCCCTGCCACTGCTGCTGATTCCGCCGATTGTAACCAGCATCCGGGCCATGGCTTTTGAGGGGAGACGGTGGTCGGAGAGCGACTATGCTCCGGGATCCTCCTCTTCGAGTGGAGACGACGACTGATGAAAAGCCCTCTTTACACTCTGTACGGGATTGTCCTGCTGGGGATGGTCTCCGTGGGACAGTGGACAGGCCTGAGCATGTCCTCCATCAACGAAGTGAAGAACATCCCCAAGTCCGTTCGCGAGAACCCCGGGGTTTACCGCTCGCACTACGGCTATCTGCCACACTGGTTTGGCGGCAAGTAGAGCATCGCTGGAGAATGAGGAAAGGAAACACATGGGCATTGAATTCCATCTCGGTTCGTTGATCAACGCGCTCATCTATGCCGTGGTCGGCGTGGTGATTCTGGTGGTGAGCTTCATCACTTGGGACAAGATCACACCCTACGATCTCTGGAGAGAGATTGTGGAGAAGCAGAACACGGCGCTCGCGATCTTCGCGGGGCTGATGGCGCTGGGTATCGCGATTATCGTCGCTTCGGCTGTCCACTAAACGGAGGCCCGTGCCTGCGGGCCGGGCACACGTCCCTTCATGGCGCTGGTTCTCTTCCTTTCCGTTTTCCTGATCGCGGCCTGCGGTCTGATTTATGAACTGATTGCCGGCACGCTCGCCAGTTACCTGCTGGGCGACAGCGTGCTTCAGTTCAGCACGATCATCGGCAGCTACCTGTTTGCCATGGGCATCGGCAGTTGGCTGTCGAGGTTCATCGACCGCGCCCTGGTGTCGCGGTTCATCACCATTGAACTCATGGTGGGGCTGCTGGGCGGCTTCTCGTCGACCATCCTCTTCCTCTCTTTCACCTACACCACCGGCTTCCGGTTCCTGCTCTACGCCCTGGTGATCGGCATCGGCATTCTGGTGGGCCTGGAAATCCCGCTGCTCATGCGCATCCTGCGCGAGCGCTTCCAGTTCAAGGAACTGGTGGCGAACGTCCTTACCTTCGACTATATGGGCGCGCTGGGCGCGTCCCTGCTGTTCCCGCTGTTCCTGGTGCCGAAGCTGGGCATGGTCCGCAGCGCCGTCCTGTTCGGCCTGGTGAACGCCGGCGTGGCGCTGTGGTCAACCTTCCTGTTCAAGGAGCACTTGCCGTCGCCGCTGCTCCAACGGGCCGTCTGTGCCGTGGTTGTGCTGATCCTGGGCGGCGGCATGGTGGCCGCTGACCGCATCACCGACACCGCCGATGCCGCCCTCTATGCCGATGACGTGATCTTCTCGAAAACCACGCCCTACCAGCGCATCGTGCTGACCAAGTGGAAGCAGGACTACCGGCTCTACCTGAACTCGCACCTGCAGTTCAGCTCACGGGACGAGTACCGCTATCACGAGTGCCTGGTGCACCCGGGCCTGGCCTCCATCCCCGGCGCGAAACGCGCGCTGGTGCTGGGCGGCGGAGACGGACTGGCTGTCCGCGAGATGTTGAAGTATCCGGGTCTGGAATCTATCACCCTGGTGGACCTCGATCCCGAGATGACGCGCCAGTTCTCCACGCACCCGCTGCTGGTGCAGTTGAACGGCGGTTCTTTCAAGAATCCCAAGGTCCACATCGTGAACGCCGACGCGTTTCCGTGGCTCGAGAAGAACGATGACCTCTACGACTTCATCGCCATCGACTTCCCCGACCCCAACAACTACTCGCTGGGCAAGCTGTACACGACGGCGTTCTACCGCTTGGTGAGGCACCACCTGTCGCAGAATGGAGTGGCCGTGGTCCAATCCACATCGCCCATGTTTGCGCGGCAGTCGTTCTGGTGCATCAACGAGACGATGAAGCAGGCGGGATTCAACGTCCACGCGTATCACGTCTACGTGCCTTCGTTCGGCGAATGGGGCTACGTCATCGGGACGCAGGGCGATTGGCGGCCGCCGACGCAACTGCCTTCTGGGTTGAAGTTCCTCACGTTGAAGAATGTGGCGGGGTTGTTCGATTTCCCGCCGGATCTGGCGCCTGTCCCGGTGGAACCCAATCGCCTGAACGATCAGAGCCTGGTGCGCTACTACGATCGTGAGTGGCGCGAAATCGTGCGATGAAGCCGACCCGGCGCGAATTCGGTGCGTCCGCCCTGGTTGGCCTGGCTCCCAAGACCGACCGCAAGACCGAGGGCGGCTTCGTCTTCGAATCGCAGGAGCGCGGCCACCTGCTGCGCGATCATGCCCGCATGGCGGCGCCCCGCGAACGCGTGAAGGTGCCGGTGGTCATTGTCGGCGGTGGCGTGGCCGGTCTTTCGGCGGCCTGGCGCATGGACAAGCGCGGCTTCCACAACTTCGTCCTGCTCGAGATGGAACAGCAGGCAGGCGGCAATGCGCGGTCCGGCCAGAATGAGATCTCCGCGTATCCCTGGGCGGCCCACTACCTGCCCGTGCCCGACAAGAACGAGACGCTGGTTCGCGAGTTGTGCGAAGAGCTCGGCCTCCTGCAGGATGGGGTCTGGAGCGAACGCTGGCTTTGCCACTCCCCGCAGGAGCGCCTGTTTCTGCACGGCCGGTGGCAGGACAGCATCGAGCCCTCCATCGGCCTGACGACGGACGACGCCCGCCAGTTCAAACACTTTGAAGAGCGCATCGCCGAGTTCCACGCCTCTGGTGCCTTCCGCATCCCCATGGAAGAGGGGATGGCTAAATCGACAGATCGGGAACGCCAGTTGGACCGCGTCACCATGGGTGAGTGGATGCGGCGCGAAGGGCTGTACTCGCCCTATCTGAAGTGGTTCATCGACTACTCCACGCGCGACGACTACGGCACTCATGCCGAGGACATCTCCGCCTGGGCAGGGCTGCACTACTTTGCCGCGCGTGCGCCTGAAGACAAGGGTCCGCTCACCTGGCCGGAGGGCAATGGGTGGATCGTTAAGAAGTTGCTGGCGAAGCTCGGCAAGTATGTGCGCACGGGCTCGATGGTCTACAAGATCCAGCCCGCGGGCCGCCGCTGGGAGATCCTCACCGAAAAGACGCTCTACGAATCGGACTTCGTGATCTACGCCGCGCCCACGTTCCTGGCGTCGTGGCTGATCGATCCAGCTCCGCCGCGCTGGCCCATCGACTCCGCGCCGTGGCTCACTGCGAACCTCACGCTGGACCGGTGGCCCGCTAACAAGGGGCTGGAGTACGCGTGGGACAACGTGATCTACAATTCGCCGGCGCTGGGCTACGTCATCGCCACCCATCAAAGCGTGGCGATGCACAGACCGGAGACGGTCTGGACCTTCTACTGGGCCCTGGCCGACGGCAATGCAGCCGACCAGCGGCGCATCCTGCTGGGCGGTGATTGGAACTGGTGGAAAGAGAAGATCTTCGCTGACCTGGAGCGCGCCCATCCCGACATCCGCCAGTGTGTGAAGCGCATGGACATCTTCCGCATCGGCCACGCCATGCCCCGGCCGCTGCCTGGCACGATCTTCCATCCCGAGCGGCAGCGCCGCGCGAAGCCCGCCGGATCGCTTGTCTACGCGAACTGCGACCTGAGCTCGTTGTCGCTGTTTGAAGAAGCGCAGTACCGCGGAGTGAAGGCCGCGGAGCACGTCCTGCGCCTGGTGGGCTGACCGCTACCAGACGGCCGGAAGCAGCCGGTCCCTGACGCGGCGGGTGTAATCCGCATAGCCGGGTAGTTCCGCCTGCAAAGTACGATCCTCCAGCGCCGTGCGTAGCGCCAGGACGGCCCCTGTCAGCAGGGCGGGAATCAGCGCGTACCACGAGCCCAGCGCGAAAGGCGTCGCCAGAGTGAAGGCCAGCGCTCCGGTGTAGCCCGGATGACGGATCAGCCGGTACGGGCCCGTATCGACCACGACCTGCCCACGCTCGTCCTGGATGCGCACCGTGGCTGCAAAGAACGGGTTCGATACCATTGCCCACGCCGTCAGGAGAATCCCCAGCAGGCAGACCGCGAGGGCTGCCGCGCTGTACGCCAGGCCGACCTTCGGCGGCCAGGTCCAACGCGCCTCCAGCGCCGCTGTGATCCACATTGCCAGGGGGCCGGCCAGCGCCACAATCGGCGCCAGCCACTTGTCCCAGGCCTTCGTGCCCTTCTGTAGGCGCGACCGCTCGGCCAGCAGGGCAGGGTTCACACGCCTGAGCACCACGCCGACAACGATCTGGGCGCCCAGCATCAGGTCCACATAGACCCAGGCCCGGTACCAGTCACTCCGGCCAGACACGAATCGCAACACGCAAAACAGGACGAGCGCCATGACGCAGTACTTTACGAGCGCGCCTCGCAGGGGATTACTGTCTTGAGGAGCCTGCGGCGCCGCCTCGGCATTGCCGGTCATACTTCGAATCCTCCGCCTCACATTATCGCGTAGAGGGGAGAATCGGACCTGTGTATCGTTGAAATATTCAGCTGAGAAGAGCCCGCCGGCGCCGGAGGCTCAGGCGCTGAAGCCGCCGTCGATATTCAGGCTGGCTCCGGTGATGTAGCCGCCCTCGGGACCCGCCAGCAGGGAGACCAATGCGGCGATTTCGCTCGGCTGGCCGAAGCGCTGCAGCGCCATCATGGCCTTCAGTCCCGCCGCATTGGGCCCGCCCGCCGGGTTCAGGTCCGTATCCACCGGTCCAGGCTGCAGGTTATTCACCGTGATTCCGCGCGAGCCGAGATCCCGTGCCAGGCCGCGAGTAAACCCCGAAATGGCCGCTTTGGTCAGCGCATAGACGGACCCGCCTATGAATGGCACGAAATCGCCGTTGATGCTGCCGATCATGATGATCCGGCCGCCGTCGCCCATGTGCTGGACCGCTTCCCGGGTTGCGCTGAAAACACCGCGGACATTCACCGCCAGCAGCCGTTCAAATTGCTCCTCCGGGAACTCGCCAATCGGAGCCATATGCGCCAAGCCGGCATTGTTCACGAGGATATCCAACCGCCCGAACTTTTCTGCCGTGGAGGCCACCGCGCGTTTCACGGCTGCGGGATCTCCGCTATCCGCCTGGATCGCCAGAGCCTGGCCGCCGGCCGCTTCAATGGCTTTCACCACCTCTTCCGCTTTCCCGGGCGAGGAGGCGTAGGTGATGGCAACGGTCGCGCCGTCCTGAGCGAGCCGCTTCGCAATGGCCGCTCCAATTCCTCGGGAGGCCCCGGTGACGAGGGCGACCTTGCCTGATAACTGCGACATTCATTCTCCTTTTGAAATGACGGATCGTCGATGCCTATCTAGGATGGGGACTCGTCTCGCCTGGATTCCACAATCTGTACTTTTTGTTCAGTTCTGCCGTTTGCGAGACGCGAAGGCGGCCGAAGCCGTATGACGAAGCAGCGGCCCCGCCGCCCTGGAATTGGCCGCTGAAACGCGAAGCGGATGCTCCGCGTCTGGCTACGTTACACTTCCTTCGGAGCAATACCGTGCGAATTGGCGTGTGGCCTTTCGTTGTAATTCTGGGATTGGCCGCGGCGCCCATTACCCGGGCCGCGCTACCCGAGCCGCCCAATCAGCACAAGCCCTGGACACCGCCCGAGAGCAAGCAGCTTCCGGAGTATATGTCCGCCGCGGTCGCGGCTCTATTTGAGGCGGGCCTGGCCGACCCGAGGGGCGGCGTGTACCGGGAGATTGAAGTGCTCAGCGGCGACTGGAGCAATCGTCGAGTGAAGACTCGCGGCTGGGTGTTTCCGGAAGGATTTGCCGTTTGCTGGAACGGCCTGGTCTACCGGACTTTGAGCGTGGGCGAGCCGGGTGATCTCGACATGGACGTCCAGCGGATCATTGCCTCGGATCCCAAAAAGAACGGAGATTTCACCAAGGATGCCACGACACCGCCCGAAGTCTCGTTCTGGTTCGACCTCGAACTGCGAGGATCCATGGTGCCGGCCTCGACTGCCCTGCTGCTGCGGCTGAACCGGCCAGACTTGGCCGGGGCCCTATGGCGGGCCTATCAGGGGGGTGACTCGGAAAGTCCTCAGATCCATCCAGCCGAGGCGCAGTCATTCTGGTTTCGTACAGCATCCAGGGACTGGCTCATTACCGCCTTTCATCGCTTGGCCGGCCATTTTCTGAACGCGGACGATCGGGATGCCGTGGAGGTGGGCGAGTCTCTGGTTGCCTGGGGCGACCGCCTGCGCGCCTCCATGCGGAAGGACGGTCCGAGGGGGATCGCACGCCTCTCCGACATTGATTTCCTGAATCCTGTCCCCGAATTCCTCTCGGATGCGCGACGTCGGCTGGGCGTGCCTGCGAAATCAGGCAGGCCCTCATCCATCGCGATCGAAGCCGGTGGAGTCCAGATCCATGACCCATTCCAGCCCTCGCCACCCCGTGTCGCGGTTGCCGAACTGATCGACAGGCTCGAAGACATAGCGATCCGGAAGGGCACCAATCCGGGCTCGGAGGATTGCTCCACTCAGCCTGTGGCCGTGGAGCTTCTCAAGCTGGGCGAGGAGGCCGTCGAACCGTTGTTGGATGCCCTGCAAAACGATCGGCGCCTCACACGGAGCCTGGAGTCCGACCGGGAATGGTCCATTCACGTGCGTCCTGTTTGGGTCTACGACGTGGTGAAGCGGCTCCTTGGGATCCTCCTGGATGCACCTGATGTCGTTGCGCGTTCTTCCCCAACAGAGCTGCGCCAATGGTGGGAGCAGAACAAGGCGAAGGGACGTGGAAGCCGGCGATTCGAACGCCTGGCTGACGACGCTGCTTCGCCCGAAACCTGGGTGAAGAGCGCTGAGTTTCTCGCCCGGCGATCTGATGTGGTCCCCATGCCCGGGTGGATCGACGGTCCGTCGCTTCCGGCCTGCGACCCGAGTCAGCCCCGCCCGCCGCTGGCGGGTGAAGCGATGCGCCGGCTGCATGGACGCGAGGTGGCGGAACTGATGCCTCGGCGGGTTCGGACTTTGGCGGAATCGAATCACCCCGATGAAGCGTGCAGAATCGCATTCGCTGCCTATCTCTGGGAGCCGGAGAGTGCGCTGCCGTCGCTCCAGTTCGCTTCTCGCAACCGAGGTTGCGCCCGTTACCCCCTCATCCTCGCCGCACGGATCGCGTTGCACGATCCGCTGGCCCTCAAAGAGTGGGCTGACAGCATCAGGGTTACGGTCGCCCGCCAGTTGCCGGGCGGTTTGTGGGATCTGGCCCCGCTTTGGATGTATCCTGACAACCCGGTGATCGCTCAAACCGCCCAGTGGCTCGCGGATCGCTCCGGGTTCCCACTCTCACCAGCCATCAAGCTGGCCGGGACGGATGCGGCACTCCTGGCCGTTCCCGCGATTCGCCGAGTTGCACTGAAGAAACTGGCGGATTCCACTGTCATTGGACGTGTGACGAGAGACGCAGCCGGCGCCCTGGGCTACCGGTACGCGTACCACGGCGTGACTGACGAGGACAAACTGGACCGGGAGGAGGATGCCGGACGCCTTGCGCGCGGCAGAAGCCAGAAGCTGCGGATGAAGGACCTGCTGGCTTGGGAGCTGACCGGGGTTCAGGGTGCACCCAAGTTCATGCTCGACTGGCCCGCGTCCGAACGCAACGCGGCCATTCAGGCGATCGCCAAATACATCGAAACCAACGCGCACCGCTTCCGGGCGAAGCCAGCCCGCCTGGAAGATGTCGCCTGCTCGCTACCAGCCGTGTACCTCGCCCCCTGAGCTTCGCCGGCTCTACGGCTGCTTCGCCCGCACCAATGAGGGTGCCCGCCGTGCCGGACTCTGCGCCTCAACGAATCGCCGAATCTCCGCTCGCGCGGCTTCGACCTCCACGCTGTCCTGCCGTGCGGGAGACGCGGCCGTCTCCAATGCTCGCAGCGCCGCCAGCCGCTCTTCCTGCTCCCCACGTTGAGCATCCGTGGCGGCCGAGTCCACCCTCCGCTGCACGGAGCTCGTGACCGCCCGTGGATCAAACCCGGCCGCTTCCAGAGCCTTCCAGGCCAACGCATCAGCGTCCTGTTCCTGCTTCTTCAGGGCCGCCGCAAACCCGATAGGAACGCTCTGCCGGCCCCGGCAGTCGCTGGTCCATCCGCCCAGCATCACCAGCGGAATCGCGGGGCTCCCTTCCGGGGCAGCCACCGGCATCCGGTGCAGCACCTCATGCGCGACCGCATGCGCCACCACCGCCGCGAATTCGCTCTCGTTACGAGAGGCAGCCAGCAGGCGGGCAGGGAAGAACACAAATCCGCCAGGCAGGGCCGCCGGTTCCTGGGCCGCTGGACACGCGGGCATCTCCGCCACCGTGAACTCCCACGATGGCTGGGGACCCGGCATCTGCGCCGCCAGCATCCGGCCCACGCGGTCTACATAACTTCGCACGGCTTCGTTTTCGAGGGCGACCGTCTCGCCACGCAATTGCCGCGCGTACTCCCGGCCCATCGCCGTCTGGCGAGCACGGGCCATGTCTGCAACAGATCCCGCCGGCGCCTGCGCGAACAGCACTCCGCCGGCAATCATCAAGACTCCAAACGGGCGTAGGACCATCGCCAGCCGGCCTCCAGCCTGAATCGACGCACCAACTCCGCCGCCGGTTCCGCCCAACACAGGGGAACCCCGATTCAGGACCGCCGGAACTGCTCGTCCACCGGAACCCGGTACCCATTCGCCAGCCGGTTCGTCTTGTTCGCCAGCGACGCCACGGCCAGCACCTCGCCCAGCATCTCCTCGGTCATACCCTTCGCCCGCGCTCCGGCTGTATGGGAGTACGTGCAATACTCGCAGCCGTTGGTGGCGCTGACGGCGACGTAGATCATCTCCTTCACCAGGGGATCCAGCGCGCCGGGCGCCATCACGGCCTTCACTTCTTCCCACACCTGCCGGAGCGTGGCCGGATGGTTCGCCAGGGCCTTCCAGAAATTGTTGACGCTGTCCACCTTGCGGGTGGTCATGATGTCATCAAAGACGGCCCTGACTTCCGCGGACGCATCCGCGTATTCGATCAATGAAACAACGGACATGCCCCTAGTCTAATCGCGCCAGCGCAGTTCGCCGCGGCCGTCCAGGTCCATGCGGATCTCTTTGACGCGATCGCGCCGGTTGGTCTCGAGGTACATCAGGCCGGCAAATCCGTTACCGGTCATGCGAGCCACCACGCGGTCACCTTCCATGCGGACGATGCGTCCATTCAGAGCCAGCCGGCCGCGCCGGTCGGAGTCGAACGACACGAACACGTTTCCGCCCCGTGCGATGTTCACATCGCAGTTATACACACGGTTCCGGCCGCCCCCGCCATCGGCAAAGTAGCCGTCGCCGCGCCCGCGATACCGCAGGTCGTTGTTCCACGAAAAGTCGTCCCGGTCATAGCGGCGGTCGTCCCGGCGGTCGATGTCACGATCGCCCCCATCCCAGAACCCGCGGCCCCGGCCACGGTTGTCATAGTCGCCCCCCCGCCATTCCAGGTCAAACGTATAGCCTTCCCGTCCACCCTTCCGATCGACGATCCGGACCACCGCCGGCCGTCCCCGGCCCGGCTGCTGCACCAGGCTCACATCGCCTCGCCCGTCGATCCCGCGGAAGCGGAAATCATACGGATTGCTCGGCAGCGGTGCGTTGCACTCCAGCCTGCGCCAGTGCGCGGGCGATCCGGAAAGCGTGCGCAAAATGCCGGTGTCGCCCGACACAGCGATCTCCGCCGCCTGATCGACTTCCACCTCAATGGTGCATTTGCCATGATCCCCGCCCCCACGCATCGAGGCGCGTCTGGTCTCTTCCCATCGGCCCCATCCCGGGAGCGCTACAACCGCCATCATCGCGGGAACCAACCACTTTGCCGATTTCATATGGGCCTCCTTACCGGACACCCCGAAAGATGTGTGCCGGACGAAACGCGTTTCCAAAATCGGCAAAGGCGTTTAGGCTCACCTGTTCCGAAAAGGTCCTGGCCGGGACCTCACCAGTCAGCGGCGAAGGCAAAACGAAAGCGGCCCGTTCCTCAACACCTTGGGAGTGTCTGCGGAACGGGCCGTCTCGTGTCAGCGGAAAAACTACAGGCTTAGGCGAACTTCCAGCCCTTGCGGAACTTCGGCTTCAGATACTGGTTCGCTTCGGGGTGGCTGGTGATGCGGCCCTTCTTGGCGTCCCACTCCAGCTTGCCTTCCACGCGCATGGCGATGGTGCCCAGCAGCATCCATTCCACGAACGGGCCGGCCACGCTGAAGTTCGAGCACGCCGGAGCGCCGCCCTTACAGGCGCGGAGCCAGTCGCGATAGTGGCCGGGCGACCGCGTCAGCAGCGGAGGCGGCATCGTATAATCCTTCATCTTGGCATCGGGCAGCAGACGAGTACGCTCGCCATAGCAACCCGTCGTCACAATGCCCTTCTCACCGATGAACACGCTGCCGTTGATATCCTTGTCGCCCAATAGTTCTCCTTCAGGCACACCCGGAATCTTGGGCTGCTCCTTCAGGCTGTCGTACCAGAACAGCTTCAGGGCCGGCATCGTGCCGCGAGCAGGGAAGTCGAAGCGGATCACGGCCTGGTGCGGGAAGGTGTACTTGTTGGCGCCTTCCTTCTTGATGCACTCCACGCTGGTGGGCGCGGTCAGCATCAACGCCATGTTGGGAGTACCCAGGATGTGGCAGGCCATGTCGCCGATGGCGCCGCACCCGAAGTCGGGGAACGCGCGCCAGTTGTGCGGGACATAGGCGGGGCTGTAAGGACGGGGTTCCGCATCCGCCAGCCAGGCATCCCAGTCGAGCGTCGAGGGCACCGCCTCTTCCTTCGGCGCCACTTCCGGACCCTGCGGCCAATAGTGGCCCGGCCGGTCTGTGAACGCGTGCACTTCCGTCACGCCGCCGATGTCGCCGTTCCAGATGATCTCCGCGCACTGCCGCGCGCCCAGGTTGGAGTAACCCTGGTTGCCCATCTGCGTCGCTACGCCATACTTCGCGGCCGCCGCCGTCACCTGCTGCGCTTCCCATACGGTGCGCACCAGCGGCTTCTGGCAGTAGACGTGCTTCCCGCGCGTCATCGCCCACATCGACGCACTGGCGTGCACGTGGTCCGGGCACGACACCAGCACCGCGTCGATGTTCTTCTCTTCCTTGTCGAACATGCGCCGGAAGTCTTTGTACTTCGGCACGTTCGGATACTGCTGGAAGGTCTGCGCGGCGCGTTTGTCGTCGGGGTCGGCAAAGGCCACAATGTTCTCGGTGTTGCAGCCCGCGATGTCGCTGCGGCCCTTGCCGCCGGCACCGATGGCGGCGATGTTCAGTTTCTCGTTCGGGGACTTGAAACCGGCCCTCGACAGGGAGGCTGTGCTGCCAAAGCCAGCGGCGGGCACGGCTCCAGCGAGTAAGGATCCATAGAAGAAATGACGTCTTGAGAATTCGCGCTCGGACATTTTGTTACTCCTGGGAACAATTAGATCTATGCTATCTCAGGTCACCCAGTCATGGTAGTCGAGCGCCGCGCAAACTTCTATGGGGCGGTAGGCCGCGCGCGGTCTCCTGTCTCCGGCGCGGCCTGTGGTCACTTTCTGCGCAGACGGGCGGCAAAGATCAGCATCAGGCCCGAGCCAAGCAGCAGCAGCGTGCCCGGCTCAGGAGCCGTGAAGAAGCCGCCTGTGGTGTAGTAGTCCGGGTCGTCGAATGCGTTCGTGGCATCGAGATGGATGTGGTACTGCCCGCCACCCAGGAACACATCGGCGATCAGGAAGACGTTGGGGTTGAATGGGTTCGGGCTCGTCAACGTGAAGTTGCCCTGGCCCTGTTCCAGCGTGTAGAGGTTCGCGCCATCCTGCACGGCCAGATCCGCGCCCGCGGTGTAGAGGAAGGTCATCCCCGTGTCGGTGAACTGGTCGCCGCCCACTGGAACAAACTCGCCCGTGCCGGTGATATAGCCGAATTGCGCCGTAATGCTGGAACTGAAGAAGGAGGAGGCGGCATTCAGATAGGTGTCGTCCGGCGTCCAGAGGAATCCGTTCGGATCCCCTACGTAGACACCCAGGTCGGCCATCATGAAGGAGTTCTTCTGCTCCGCACTGGCAAGCCCCAGCGACTTTTTCAACGTCGTGATATCGCTGGGCGTGAAGTTGCGGCTGTCCGCCTTGCGCTGCGGCGTGGTGACCTTGCCGCCCTCGGTCATCTTGCTGGGCGGGTTGTCCTTGTTATGCTTCAGGCCGAACTTGTGGCCCGCTTCATGCGCCGCGCTTTCTCCAATCGCCGTGGCCAGCTCATCACCGGTGAAGCCGTTGTTCTTGAACTCTCCTTCGTGGACCACCCCCGGTTTGCCCGGCTGGCCCGCGTCTCCGTACTCCTTGCCTTGATTCTTTCCGGGCGCCCTGCCGCCGTTGATGATGATCTCGGCATCGCCTCCGGAACCCTCCTCCACCTTCACCTTGCCACCGCCCAGCGCGGTGTCGTACTCCTCCTGGATTTTCTTGATGACAATCGCCTTCTGGGCGGGGGTCAGGCCGCTCTTCTGGGCCTTTCCCTTGACGTTGTCACTCTCCGTGTAATTGTCAGTGGAATCAAAGTTGACCTTGATCTTTTTCTGCGCGCTGGCAACCGTTGCCGCCAGCAGCAACAGAGCCAGGACGCAAAGTGGACGGATACGAGCAAACGCGATCATAGGTACCCCCTTATAGAGCCATCGCGCTGTTCGAGCCTGGATACAGGCCGCGTGATGCGGCCATGTGACATACCCCAACCGTGATTTTCCGCAGGCTGCTCCTCACAGGCCACGAATCATGATTGCGGTGTACGGATTTTGGAGAGAGTATACACCCGCCCGCGCTCTTTTCAACCTCTTTCTGCGGCCCTTATTTTCGCCAGCCTGGCGCCGGACAGCGAATCCTGCCCACCTCAAGATCCGCCTCAACCGCCGCAGGTTTGTTGGATGGGCTTCTTCTGGTGCCGGCCGGGCCGCCCGCACAGTCGGTTATCCTGTCCCCATGCTGCAGCGCATCGCCGACGGCCGCACGGACCTGGTGTTTGAGCATGTCGCCGCGGGCAACTCACCCGCATCCCTGGCGGATGGGCATTCCCTCCTGCAGTGGTGTGCCTACTACGGCGACGTCAGCGCCATCCGCTTTCTCCTCGCGAATGGCGAGCCCCTTGCCTCGCTCGGCGACAACTTCGACCTGAATGGCGCCGCCTTTCACGGTCACTGGCGGCTCTGCGAATACCTCATCGAGAACGGAGCCGACGTCAATCAGGCACTGCCGGAGACGGGTGAAACCCCGCTGCATGCCGCCCTCTCGAAGTCCAACCGCTGGAAATACACGCCAGTTGTGAAACTCCTGCTGGCGCGCGGTGCTGATCCGAGCCGCACGACAATCCCGGGCCGCGAAACCGGCGGCTTCATGCGGGACTGCCGGACCAAAGGGGAAACAGCCCTGCACCGTGCGGCCGCCTTCGGCAACGAGGAGGACATCCGCAGCCTGCTGGGCGCCGGCGCCAAGGTCGACGCCTTGGACGCCAACGGAGATTCGCCCCTGTCCTGGGCGAGTTGGTACCTGCGGCCCGGCGCCGTGCTGGGGCTCCTATGCTACGGCCCCTATCGAATCCGCGCGGAACGCACGAAGGACACGACCTGCGAGCCGGCTACCGGCTCAATGGAACGGGATCTGCTCGGCCGCCCGCACTATTGATCCCAGCCGGGCCGAGCTCACTCATGCCGCAGCGCCACCTGCGGATCCACGCGCGTCGCCCGCCACGCCGGCGGGTAGCACGCCAGCAGCCCGATGATCAGGAAGCCCACCGAGTCCACTGCCAGGCTCAACCAGTCGATGCCGTTCATTCCGTACAGCACCCCGCGCGCCGAATAAGAGCCCCCTGCCGCCAGCACGCCCCCGGCCACCAGCCCGCCCAGGATCGGCCGCACGCTCTCCTTCAGGATCAGTTGCAGCACATCGCTCCTCTGGGCGCCCATCGCCATCCGGATCCCCACCTCTCGCGTGCGCAGCACCACGATGTAACTCACCGTGCTCCAGATCCCCAACAGCGCCAACAGCAGCGCAACCAGCCCGATGGAGGAAGCGATCAGCGCGGTCAGGGCCGCCACGATGAACGGGGCCGTCTGGTGCTGCAACTGTGCCAGGGTCGAGCAGTCCGCCATCAGGTTCGGGTCCACGGAAGCCAGCAGGGCATCGATCGCGCGGACCAACTGTTCCGGATCCGTCCGCGTCCGCACCAGAATTGGATAATTCCTGAGCTCGTCGGCTGGAAGAGAAAGGTAGATGCGTTGCGAGTCGGTCGGATGGAACTCCACCGCCCGCGTGTCGCGCACCACGCCCAGCACCGTATACGCTGGGCCATCCGCCACCATGTCGTTCAATTCGTGACGGCGGTCATCCACCGGGCCAGGACGCAGGCTGCGGCCCACCGGGTTCTGGCCGGGCCATAGTGCCGCTGCGGCGGACTCGCTCAACACCACCCCGCGCGAGCCATGCTGCGGGAAGCTGCCGCCGCGCTGGAAGGGGATCGCCAGCGTTTCAAAGTAGTTCGGCTCGACCCGCGTGTAGTGCAGCACAGACTGGGTCGGAGCGGCCTCCAGCGTGGCGGCAATCGTCCGCGAGCCGGCGTCGACAGGCGGCCGCGCGCTCGTGACGCCCCCTACACCCGGCAGCGCGGCCAGCCGCGTGCGCAACTCCTCAATGAGATTTCGTTTCTGCGGAGCCGAGTACTTCAAGGTCTCGGGGAACTGCACGGACAGCGCGAGAACCTGCTGGGTCTCATACCCGGTGTCGATCGAGACGGAGCGGACGGAGCTCCGGATCGCCGTGTTGGCGGCCGCGACCAGGACCAGTGATAACGCGACCTGCGCGATCACGAGCGCATCCTGCAGGCGGCGGCTCCGCGCTGAGGCCGTTCCGCCTCGCGAACCCGAGCTGAGGCTGAAGCGCGAACCCTCCATGGCCGGCGCCAACCCGGACAGCAGCCCCGCTATCAGCGAAATCGCGCAAACAAAGGCAAAGATCTCCAGATCCGGGGCGACGTCGAACACCAGCCCGCCGTATTCGCCAGGCACCGCGTTGGCCATCATCGCCGCTGCCTGGTGGAGCATCGCCTGCGTCAGCAGCAGCGCCAGCGCGCCCGCCAGCACCCCGATCAGGGCGCTCTCCGTGATCAACTGGCGCACCAGCCGCGATCTGCTCGCGCCCAGCGACAGGCGCGTCCGCATCTCGTTCTCCCGCGCCCGCGAACGGGCCAACTGCAGGCTCCCCACGTTGGCGCTGGCCACCACCAGCACCATGCCGGCCGCCGCCAGTACGAGGATGGTCGCCAGCATCAACCCGCCATACTCCGTCAGCGGCAGCGGAAACGGAGAGCCCGGCCAGACGAGCGCGCTTGCTTGTTTCGACCAGGCCGAACGCGGAGCATGCAACGAACGGAGGTGTTCGGCGGCGGCGTTCACTTCGGCCCGCGCCCCGGCTGCGCTTACGCCCGGCGCCAGTCGTCCGAATAGCCGGTAGGGCTGCTCTTCCCGATTGCGCAGCCACTGCGGGTCGCCATGCACCAGCGGCTCGGCGCTCAGCGGCAGCCAGAAGGCGGGCGCCCCCACGCCCGTGCCCACGAAATTATGCGGCGTGATGCCGCTGATCGTGAAGGCTGCCCCGTTGAGGTAGATGGTCTTTCCAATGGCCGCCACATCTCCGCCGAACCGTCTCTGCCAGTAGTTCTCGCTCAGCAGCACCGGTGGAGCCGCGGCCAGTTCGGCCGGCCCCATCGCCTCGAACCCTCGCCCCTGAATCATGCTGACGCCCAGGACGCGGAAGTAATTCTCGGAAACCATGAAAACCGAGGCCGTCTCGGCGCTCCCGACGCCCTGCCGCAGCAGTCCGAGCTGCCCTAACGCGCCCCCCGGACTGGGCGCCCGCTCCTTCCGGACGCCGCTCACCGCCGAATACACCAGTTGCGCCGGCCGGAACGCGATCAGGCCGTTGAAGCAGTGCAGCGAGTCCCGCAGTACCTCGTAATCGGGGTAGCTGAAGGAGTATTGCGGCGCGGCAGAGTCCCGCTTCAACCCCAGGTTCACCATCTCTTCGGGCGCATGGGCGTCCAGCGGCCGCGCCACCATCGCCTTGTACCCCGTAAAGACCGCCGTACTCACTCCAATGCCCGCGGCCAGCACAAGAATGGTGACGAGGGTGGTGCCGGGCGAGCGCCGCAGCATCCGGAAGCCGTACCGCACATCGTGGAGGATCGTTTCAGGTAAGGTCATGGCGTGGTTCCCGTCAAGTCAGCAAGACGGAGCCGGAGCCCGTTTATTGCAGCGGATCCCCAAAAAACCGGCCGGCTTGGTAAGCCGTTAATCTGCTCGCAGCGACTTCACCGGATCGATCCGCGCCGCTCTCCACGCCGGAAACGCCGCGGCCAGCACAGCCACGCTCAGCACGAGTGCCGTGACCAGGGCGAAGGTCAGCGAGTCAGTGGCCGCCACCCCATAAAGCAATGTGCCCAGGAAGCGGGTAAGCGCGATCGCCGTGAGGATTCCGCCCAGGACGCCGTACAGCGAGACTCTCAGCCCTTGTGCCAGGATCATCGAAACAATCTGTCCTCGGGTGGCGCCGATGGCCACACGCAAACCGATCTCGTAGGTCCGCTGGCTCACCCAATAGGACATCAGGCCGTAGATGCCCACTGCGGCCAGCACAATGGCCGCGCCCGCGAAACTGAGGAAGACCTGCATCATCGAACGGAAGTCCGATATCGATCCCGAGACCATCTCTTCCAGGACGTGAACCTGGCCCACGGGCACATTGGGGTCCAGGGCCACCGCCAGTTGGCGGAGCTCGGATCGCGTCCGGCCATCATTCGTGTCCACCTTGGCCACCAGCGTCATCGCCGCCGGCAGCTTGCCGTCCTCCGTCACCGCCTGTGGGTAGGGCAGGTAGATCGCCCCGTGGACCCAATCTGGAAGCCCCTTGCTCAGCGTCGCGTGACGCACATCGCCCACAACGCCCACCACCGTGTACCACTGCTTGCCGCCCGCCGGCCTGATGTGCTTGCCAATGGCGTGGTCCGCTGGCCAGAAATGTTGCGCCGCGCCCGCGGAAAGGACCGCCACACCCGCGGAATTCGCGCCGTCAGACTGCATCAGATAGCGCCCGGCCAGCAGCGGGACGCGCATCAGCTCCAGATAACCAGCGCTCGCAGCCCCCAGCAGAAGCATGTCCGAGGGATGATCGCTCGTGTTGGGTTGACCGTCCACGACAACAGGAATCGTGGGGAGTTGCCCATCCAGGGGGACCGAATTGGCAATAGCCGCTTCCCTCACCCCGGCCACTTCGCCCGACCGCTGCAGCAGTTGGTCGTACAGCGCAACGCACAACGCTCGTTGCGCGCATAAGGACTCATTGGGGCTGATCTGCACCGTCAGTACCCGCCCCGGATCAAACCCCGGTTTCACCTCCGACAGCTTGTAGAGGCTCCGCATCATGAGCCCGGCACTCACCAGCAGCACGAGCGTCAGCGCGACTTCGCCTGCGATGATCACGCCTCTCATCCGCGTCCAGAAGCCCGAGGTGGAACGCTGGCTCCCCGTCTTGATCGTCTCCGTGACGTTGACTTCGTAGGCGCTCAAGGCGGGGGCGATGCCTGACGCCAGGCCCGTCACCAGCGCCAGCGCACTGATGGCGGCCACGATTGGCCAATCGATCACCGCCTCTGCCAACCCCGGCAGCGACGCCGGCAGCAATGCCTTGAAGACACTCAGTCCGCCCGCGCCCACCAGGATCCCCAGCGCCGCGCCTGTTAGTGCCAGTCCGACACTCTCGGTGAGCAACTGCCGGACGATCCGCCCGCGGCTGGCGCCCAAAGCGGCCCGCAGCGCCATCTCCTTGCGGCGTGTCGTTGCCCGCGCCAGCAGCAGGCTGGCCACATTGGCGCAGGCGATCAGCAACACGAGCCCCACGGCCGAAAGCAGAATGATCAGCTTGCCGCGAACATTGCCGATGATGTCCTGCTGCAGCGGGATGGCTGTCGAATCGGCATTCCAGTCGCGCGCCATGGCGAACGGAAACACGCCTCTCAGTTCAGAGACCAGCCTCCGGACCTCTCCTTGGGCCTGGCTGATCGTGGCGCCCGGGCGCAGGCGCGCCACTAGCGGCATGTATTCCGTGCCCCAGTACTCCACGAAGTTCGTGGAATCCAGCCGCATGGGGATCCATAGCTGGACGCGGGTGGAAGGGTAGCTGAATCCCGCCGGCATGATGCCCACAATCTCGCGGTCGACGCCGTTCAATCGGATCATCCGGCCCACCGTCGATGGGTCGCCTCCAAACAGGCTCTTCCAGAGGGAGTGGCTCAGGATGACGACGTTGTCCCGCCCCGGTGACTCCTCTTCCGCCTGGAAGTTTCTCCCCCTGGCAACCGATGCCCCCAGCACGGAAAGAAAATTCGGAGAAGCGCTGCTGCCCGTCACCCGGATCGCCGGCCCCTGGCCCGCGAGGTTGAGCTCCGACCCGATGCTGACCGCCGCAATCTGCATGGCCCGCGACCGCTCCCGAAACATGGGCACTGCCGCGCGAGGATACGTTCCCGTGATCCGAACCAGCTCTTCCGGTTGGGCGTACGGCAATGGGCGAACCAGCAGTGCATTCACCAGGCTGAACATGGCCGTATTTCCGCCGATGCCGAGCGCCAGCGAGACCACGGAAATCACCGTAAACACCGGTGTGCGCGCGTACATGCGGACCGCATACCGCAAGTCCTGCACGAATCGCTCGAGACCCATGAAGCTCCACATGCCGCGGCATTCCTCCTTCGCCAATGTGAGATTCCCAAGCTGCCGGCGGCTCTGGTCCCAGGCCGATCTCTGGTCCAGCCCGGCCCCGTGAAGCTCCGACTGTATCTGGGCCAGATGAAATGAGATCTCTTCCTGCAATTCATCCTCAAGCCGGTCGCGCCGCCATCGAAACAACAGCCGGTTCCAGGCGCGGGTGAGCAGTGTCTGGAAGGAGCCGTTCATGCCATGTTCAGGACTTTCTGGATCGCCTCAATCACGCGCGAGAACTCTTCGCGCTCCGCCGCGAGTTGCTTCTTGCCCGCGGCCGTCAATGAGTAAAATCGCGCCCTGCGATTGTTCTCCGACGCGCCCCACTCCGCCTTCACCCAGCCATTCAGCAGCAGCCGCTGCAACGCCGGATAGAGCGAGCTTTCGCCCACTTGCAGGACATCGTCGGATACACGCTTCAGGCGCGAAGCAATTCCATAACCATGCATTTCACCCGGCACCAGCGCCCTCAGGATCAGCAGGTCGAGGGTCCCGGGCAGGAGCTCGGAGGGTTTCTTTGTCGTTCCCATCGTCTATCGATGGAGGATAATGGGCTTGCCTTGCGATGTCAAGCAACATTCTCCATCCGGCGGGCAATGCAGCTCCATCTCTGGACTGAGAGCCGCCCCGTCTCCTCCTCTGAAATACCTTCTATTCCATATGGCAGAATCCGAGATTCTTAACTTGGATTTACTGCTTCTCCCAAATCGAGCCGGTTATTCCCACGCGCGCGCTACACTGGGGCCAGGGATGACGGATCTGAAGATTCTGCCGGCGCAGGCTGCTCCGACTCCGAGGTCGTTGTGGATCGAGCTCACGTCCAAGTGCGCCCTCGACTGCGTATTCTGCTCACGAAAACTGCGGCGCGGCGCCGGTCAGCATCTGCCCTTTCCCGTGTTCGAGAGGCTGCTGCGGTCCCTGGTGGATCCGCGCCGTCTGATGCTCAATTATTCCGGGGAATCCACTCATTACCCTGACCTGATTCCCGCAATTCAACTGGCTCGTTCCACCGGTGCGTATGTCGAATTGGTTTCGGTTCTCACGCCGCTTTCTGAGGAAATGCTGCCCCGCCTGGCAGCCAGCGGCTTGAACCGGTTGACCGTCTCCGTCCACGCGACCGATCCAGCGCTTTACTTCGGGATCTACCGCTACGGCTCCTTTGCCGCCTTGCGTTCCCGGCTCGAGCGCTTCCTCGCCATCTGCAGTGGGTTGCCCAACCCGCCCATCGTCGACCTGGCCTTCGTGGCCATGGATCGCAACCTCGCCGAACTCACCGCCGTCGCCGAACTGGCCCATGACCTGGGTCTGCGCGACGTCATGGTCTTCCCCATCCAGCGCCGCGATCCCATTCCTGAGACGTTCACCGTTGAACTGGATCCCTCCGGCATCGCGAAGCCAGGTTTCCGCGCCCGCCTCGACCAGCAGTTGGCAGCCACGCAAAGGGCACGGCCGGAGATCAGCCTGACGCTTTGCAATCCACTTCCCGGGGGTGATCCGCCGCGCCTCGGACAGGTCCCCATCTCTTATCCCTGGCCGTTGCCCGCCGGCGGGGCGATCCATAGCTGCGAACAGAATCCCTGGGACACGGCGCACGTGCTGGCCAACGGAGACGTGGTCGCCTGCGAGGTGTTGGACCGGAAGTCCCTGGGCAATCTGCTCACCCAGGACATCGCGGAGATCTGGAATGGTCCGCTCTACCGCGAGTTTCGCGCCCGTTACCTGCGCGCGGAAGGGGCCGAGTGCCGGAATTGCGCGTGGAAGACGGCCTACCGCCCTTCGGAATGGCACTCCGCGATTCACGCCGAACGCGGCGGCAGCGCGCAACTCGTCCACGGCTGGCACGATCCGGAAGGCCAGGAGCATATCTGGTCCACCCAGCGCGCTTCGGCCGTCCTCGCGCCGCTCCGTTCCTCGCAGTCCTTCCATGTGTCCGGTCTGCTTCCGCCGGGCCGCGACGGCCAGCCGAATGAACTGGCGATCCAGTGCAACGGCCGGCCGGTCGGCGTCGTCTCGAATCCGTATGACGAGATCATGCCGTTTGGCCTGGACTTCTCTCCTGTCCAGCCCGGCCTCGGTCCCTGGGTGCTCGATTTCCGTACCACCCAGATCTACCGGCCCAGCGAACACGCAGCGGGCAGCGATCAGCGCGACCTCGGGTTCGCCATGGTCCTGCTCGCCTCCAAGCCGCATCTCGACCCCGACCTCTATCGCAGGTCCCGTCAATTTCTGGCCCCCGTGGAAGAATGGATTCACCGCGTGGACCGGTTTGCGCAGCTGGCAGCCCGCGCGCTCCCAGCACGGAGGACATCCGCTCGTCTGGAAGCCCAACCCGGCCTCACCGTCGTCATTCCGGAACGCGGCAATCCCGCCGGACTCGCCGAATGCCTGCGCAGCGTCGGCATCGCAGCCTCTCTTCTCAGCGAGCCGGTGCAGGCCGTGGTGGTGGTGAACGGCACGCCGCCCGAAGCCTATGCCCAGCTTCGCTCTCAAGCTCCCGAAGCACAGTGGCTGTTTCACCGCCGGCCCCTGGGTTTCTCGCGGGCCGTCTTCGCTGGCCTGCGGGCGGCCCGGCACGCCTGGGTCTACCTCCTCAACAGCGATGCGATCCTGGAGCCCGAGGCGCTCGCCGCCGCCGCTGCCCACCGCGATGCCAACACCTTCGCCATCGCCTCGCAGATCATCCTCGGCGACGCCACCCGGTTCCGCGAAGAGACCAATTGGTGCGACATCAGCGACGACAATGGCCTGGTGGCCCTGGCTGACCGCATTCCCCACTCCGCCGCCACCGTGGAAGGGTTCTACGCCGGCGGAGGCGCCTCTCTCTTCCAGCGGCGCGTCCTCCTCGATCTGCTCGACTTCGAGTCCTACCCGGACTTTTATTGGGAAGACGTCGAATGGGGCTGGCGCGCCCGCAAGCTCGGCTACCGCATCCTGTTCAGTCCCGATTCCATCGTCCATCACGAGCAGGGCGTCACCGTGAAGCGCTACTTCACCCGCGACCAGATCGAGGCGATGTGGCTGCGCAACCAGGCTCTATTCCAGTTGAGAAACTGGGTGACTGCGGGCACACTCGAAGGCGTCCTGGACCTGCTGGCTCGCGCGCCGGAAGACGTGGCGCGGAGCTTCACCAGCCCGCGCATGAAGTGGCGGATTGCCCGCGGACGATGGTGGAGCCATCGCACCGCTCTCTCCGACGAGGAGGTTCTGGGTTCGTGGAGACGCTATATCTCGACCTGTTGAAGAAAAGCCTCCTGGGCGAGTTGTACTGGGAGAACGAGGCTCGCATCCTCTATCTGCGGGAGAGCGCGCAAGGCCTGCGCCCATACGACTGGCACACCGAGCTCCGCATCGAAGAGCGCATGCCCGAGTTCTGCCGCACCTTTCGCGAACTGGCCTCGGTGGGCCGCTTTCTCGACGATCGCGTCGAAAACCTCGGTTATCAGCACACCATGGTGGGCCGCTTGCGCCTGTCCAATGTCGAGCAGTGCCTGGAGCAGATCCTCCGGGACCAGACGCCCGGCGATCTCATGGAGTGCGGCGTCTGGCAGGGCGGCGTCCCCATCTTCCTGCGCGGCTTCCTGCGCGCCCATGGCATCACCAGCCGCCACGTCTGGGCCGCCGATTCCTTCGCCGGAGTGCCCGCTTCCCGCCTGCCGCAGGACGAAGACGAGGACCTCAGCGCGGACCGCTTTCCCAACCTGGCCATCTCGCTCGCCCGCGTTAAGGACCACTTTGCCCGCTATGGCCTCCTGGACGGCCAGGTTCATTTCCTGGAAGGCCTGTTCAGCGAGACGTTGCCCACGGCGCCCATCCACACGCTGGCGCTGCTCCGCATCGACGCCGATCTCTACGAATCCACCCGCGACGTCCTCACGTTCCTCTATCCGAAGGTCGCTCGCGGCGGCTTTGTCATTGTCGACGACTACGGCTGCATCCCCGGCTGCCGTTTGGCTGTCGAGGAGTATCTGGCCCGGCACGGGCTCAGCCCGAAAGTGCACACAATCGATTGGACCGGTATCTATTGGCAGAAAGACTGAATCGTGGACCGTGCATGAGGCGCCAGTTGGAGGAACTGCCCGCTGTGCGCCTGGAAGTGCGCCCAGTCCAGGTCGGCAAAGCGCCGCAGCACCTGCTCGTCGGGTGCGGGCGGATGCGCACGCCCACTGCCGAAACCGCGGATCAGGGTAAGGCCCGTGGGTGCCGCCGGAATCGTCACGATGCGCAGTTCGGGCCGGTGGGTATGCAGCCAGGCCACGGCCTTCCACACGTCGCCCGTATGGAACTCCGTGCGCCGAATCCGCTCCGACGTCTCTGCGTTCAGCGGGATGGTGTCGTGCAAAGCGATGATGGTGTCCGGGCCCGCGTACCGCTCCAGCCCGTGAATATCCCTCATCACCTGTTCAAAGAGGTGCAGGCCATCAATGAACGCCAGGTCGATCGGCCTCTCCGCGCAGAGCCCCTCCAGCAGGGACCTCCGGAAGAACTCATCGCTGGTCATGCGGAAGACGTGCATAGGCCCGGGAACCTCCTGCGCAATCTCCGCGGCCGGGTCGACACCCACGGCCACTTCCGCGTGGGCAGCCAGGCGCAGCGAGTCTCCGCAATGCACCCCGATCTCCACATACACTCGCGGCTTCACGATCTCGTGCAGCCATTGCAAAGCCTGGCGGTAGTCCGGTCCGGGGAACCGTTCCGCCGCCTCGGCATCGTGCCGCTCCATCTCTTCGCGGCTCCATCGGGAGGAATTCATGCTCATCACAATTGATACGGAAGCCGCGGTGCTCACCGTCACTGAAGGCGGGCATCAGGCCACGCATCCCCTGTACAGCCCGGATGCCTTTCATCTATTGTCGCGCGAGTGGTTGAAACTCGGCTGGAATCTCGGCCATTGGACCACCTTCTCCTGGATGGGGCGGCAATTCCTGCAATTGCCGGACGACATGTTGCGCCTGGCTGAGGCGATCTGGCGGCTCCGGCCCGCTGTGATCGTGGAGACGGGCATCTATGACGGTGGCAGCACCCTCTGGTTCGCCTCGCTCTGCCGGCTGATGGGGCACGGCCGCGTGATCTCCGTGGAATCCGAGATCCGGCCGCCCGTGCGCCAGGCGATCGAAGAACACGCCGCCGGGCTCGTCACTTTGGTGGAAGGCGATTCCAGCGCCCCTGCCACCGCTGCCGCTGTGCGCTCGCTGGTGCCGCCCGGAGAGACCGCCTTCGTCTTCCTGGACAGCGACCATCGAAAACAGCACGTCGCCGCCGAACTGCGGAACTTCGCGCCGCTGGTCACGGGCGGCTCCTACGTCGTCGTCGCCGACAGCAACATGCCGGAACTGGCCCATCTGCCGGATGGAGACAAATCCTGGGAGTTCGACAATCCCGGCGCCGCGGTGGCTGATTTCCTCGTGGATCACCCGGAGTTCCAGCGTGAACGCTTCGTCCCTGCCTTTGGAGAGCCCGTCGACTTCTCCGGCCTCAGCTACTTCGGCAACACCTGGCTGCGGCGCGCGGCCGAAGCGTAACAGTCTGTGGCGGAAGTCCCGCAAGCCGCGCGGCAAGGGCTTGCGAGCCCAGGGCGCGAAGAGCCGGCCGAACTAGGGCCGGCCACTCGGAGGCCGGCTCGACACTGCCATGGGCCGCAACCCCTTGTCGCCCTTTGGGTTCGCTCCGGCGCCGGCCCTCCGCCCAGAAATTGGCGGCTCTCTTCAGAGAGGCTTCGAGATTGCACTTAAGCTGCCATTCTTGCACTGGCGGCGGTGCGAACGCGGCTGCGCGACTTCCGCCACAGGCTGTCAGTTCAGTCGGCCCCCGCCTTCTGCGTCGTCTTCGCAAAATACCGCTCGAAGAGGGCACGCGACAATGCCGCTGCCTCTGGAGTCAGGACCACCGATTTCGCCTTGCCTCTCGGGTTCGAAATGTACCCCTTGGCGTGCAGGCGGTCCATGACAGCCCAGTCGTGGGACTTCCAAGTGGAAGCGCCCCATTCATCCTCGTCGTGAATCGTCAGGCTCAACAACGCCAGCACTGCCTCGTCGACCTTATCCTGGTCGTAATCCATGCGCCGCGCTCCTCTCAGCGTGATTTTGGCAAACCCGCACGGCCCATTCAACCCGCGACCCATTCAGCGCGGGCCGCCGCTGGGACCAAGGCTTTGGCGTGGAGTCCCGGCTTCCTACTGGACCTCAGCTTGCCGCAAGGCCCCATGAGCGCCAACTTTAACGTAAAGAGCGCTAGAGAGCATCTTCCTGCCGACGCGCGAGCGCCCCCGTGCCTGACCAATCTCCGAGTGGCAATACGCCCGGTCCAGGCCAGAAGCACTTCCGCGAGTAGGGCGTTATACGGCCACTTGGATTAGGCACCGCCCAGGGGAAGTGAACCGAACCATCCTCGGCCCGACGCTCTGCGAGGTGGACCTGTCCAAACTCAGGAGCAATCATGCCAGGAGTGAAAAATGCGAATCGCGCAAGCAGCGCCCCGGCCATCAGGCCAAGAGAAGAGCCGCTGGTGCAACGTGGCCTGAAGTACAACACTTTCCTTGGCCGTGCCCGAGGCGCCAACGACTACAGGTGCCGTCGGAGAGCCGAGACCGTCATGCCGACTATCGGACGCAAGTGCGGGCGCAAGATCCGTGCCTATGTTGCGTCGGCCGCGAACATATGCAACGAGCATACCTTCCTGCATAGCCCAAGCATAGTCGCCATTGACGAACCGCTTAATTCCGCCATCGCAATAGTGCTTGCCTATGGGATGATCATCGTCTACCGGCTTGCATTCCGCGAAAAGGCCATCGTGAGATGGCAAGACCGGAAGAGACTCGCGTTCCAAGAGGAATAAAACCAGGTCAGGCTTCTTTGCCGGATGCGTACCGTCGTAATTGGTAACTTCCGGCGCCCGGATGACATTTCTAATGCGGCGACGGTCGAACCCAGCAACTTCCCGGCTACGGAGCAGTCTATTCTCGAGTATCCAATGCAGTTGCCTCGTGATTTCGTCTTCTTTGGCCTGAGCGAGGCCGAAGCCCATAGGCGGCTTCGCGCGAAGTAACTCAAATGCCTTTACAAGTGCCCGATGTGTGGTGAGAATGACGCGCAGCGGGATCTGGGGGTGCGGCAGCTCGTAGTCCGGAATTGCAGTGAAGAAGCCGAATACACTCATTGCGCAGGGAGAGGAAAAGCATCCAAATGGTGCCGCTCGATGTTCAGGCTGCACAGTCGCGCCCGGCTCCGAGTCCAAAACCTGCGCTGATTGACGATTCCGACGAGGAGCCCGCCGTTCGGCACTCGAAGCACAATTCGGCTCGCTCCAGTCTTGCCAGCTTCGACCATCAAGCGCTTCAGTAGTTTCTGGGTGTCGCCCAATTTGTCGCCGGCGAGAATCACGGACACGAACCTCCAAGGCGGATACCACTCGCCCGCGCCGAGCACCCGGACGGCGCATTTTTGGTCCGCGACCTGGAACAGCGGTTGCAGCATGTCCTCCAGATAACCGCGGAACACTTCTAGGTCGTCGGGGCCAGCCGGCAGCTCTGCGGGTTGACGAATAGAGCGATATGGGCCGCAGAAAGCAACGGTGTCCCGTACGACGGTGGCATCATGTTCATCAAGTCCATAGAGTCTGAAGATGAAATCATCAATTTCGTCCCAGGGCTTTGTGACTCGCGTTTCCAAAGCCTGGGCAAGCTCAATTGTGCGACGCTTATCCGCGTCGGAAAGCCGAGTTGGATCGGGGAATGGGAATGCCTCTACGTCTTCTTTAAGTATTGTTCGGAAGCTCGCTCCTTGGCGTGAGCTCCTCATCAAGCAAAAATGCTGATACAGGCTACTGTGTAAGGCGAGGTAAAGGGCGGATGCAATTACCTGCCCATCAGGGGACGTGGCTGCTGAGAAACCATAGTTGCTTTTTGAAAATGCGAGCGCAGCTAGCCTTGATACAAACGCCTTGGGTTGCTCCCTCGATTCGTGCGGAGTCTGTGGAACAATGACAAGCGGGGCGGCGTACAATCGCTCATTGCGAGGGAAATGAGCGGTCTCCCGTTTGTGTACTTCCCGCCAGGTGGTTAGCTCCTCTGGCCGGATAGAAAAACCACTCTCGGGGACTTCGAAATCAGGGAGATTAAACAGATGGTCAGCTGGCCGCTGTTCTAACCCCGGCGACAAGTTGTACCCCTCGCCAGAGTACAATCCGTTGGCTGTCCAGAAATCGCGTACAGACCTCTGAGTGAGTCTGTCAACTATGTCGACGTCGAGTACCGTGCCCACTGCGAGTGCCTTAAACATCCATGGCTTTTCAATAACGGCCTGCACAGCCAGAGATTCTGCGGCTTGGTAGTCGAGCCGAAACTGGCCGCGACTGCTAAGACGGTTTTCACGAACTGGCGTTGCAAAATGAAAACGGTGGTCTGGCCGCGGGAGAGTGTTCCGAGCGAACAGGAGGATGAACGGCAGGTCCATCTTGGGCCATACTGGCGTCTTCTCCAGATCCGAGCCGTTTAGGATTCCGGTCACCGCCAGTCCGAGCATGATGGCATCACGAGCAGCTTTGCCTTTGGCGCTTTGCTTAAGGATGACGCGGCCCGGCAACGCCATCGCGATGATGCCTCCCTGTTTCGACCATTCGGTCGCACGCCACAGAAACGGCAGGTCGGGGTTGTTGTCCGGGTTTGTGTAGCCACTGGCGACCGCTTCAAGGCCACGCGCGGCGAGAGCGCGACGCGTCAAAGCGGTGAATGCAGCATTGGTCTCAGCGACCCGCTTCTTATCTTCTGTCCTGGCCTTCGCGTCCTTAGCCGTGGCTCGCAAGCGAGTCCAGGGAGGGTTCGTCACTACGATATCGAAGAAATTGTTGAAAGCCACCGGCACCTCGGGACCAAGGCTGCCCATCGCAAATCCGTGCTGTTGCTCCAATTCATGGCGGCCAAAATTGAACAATACTTCATCTCGCAGTGGCCGTGGAAACTTGAGACTGCGCGGCGGCCGCTGTGTGGAATTCAGTTCGATCGCGGATATGTAGAGCGCCAGAGCGGTCAATCTTAGGGCAGACTCACTTACCTCAAAGCCCCGAAGTTGCTTGTAGAGGATCCTCTGGATCGTGCGTGTGTCCGGTCTAGCGCCCTGTTTCTCCCAATTCCTCCGGACAAGTTGGCGGAAAGCAAGAACGAGAAACACGCCGGCACCACATGCCGGGTCGAGCACAACTGCATCAGCCGGCTGTTCTAGCCCTGCGAACGCCTCTTCCACCAGGATCCTGGCGAGGTGTCTCGGGGTGTAATACACACTAGTTTCTTCTGCATGCTCCTCATCCCACTGGTGGCTGAATGTTTCATAGACCTGGCTGAGGACGCCAATTGGAATGTGGGCAAAGTCAAAGTCGTCCCAATCCAACGCAGTCTGAAACTGAGTGCCGCCAACGTGCTTCCAGCCTTGAAGAATTGCCTCCAAGTGCCTGAACAGTTGTTGACCTGTTGCCACGCCTGCATCGCGATAGAAACGTAGGTATATGCGGAGTCGCTCCTCCGAACTGGTCTCTGGCGTCAACCCCTGGACCAACGGAAGAAGGTCGCCGTTAAACGTCTCATCGAGCCAGCAGGAGGTGGCGGCCGCATTCTCCGCATTCGAAAAGGCGTCCTTCAAGCCGTCGGCTCCGGGGGAGATCTCGGCAACTTCTGAGGGTAAGACGATGCGGCGGTCGATCAAGAAGCGAAAAAACAGCGCGCGGCCTGTCGTGGAGAGCACTTCCAAACCACGCATCGGGCCGGCCTTATCCTTTCCCCCAGCAAGTTGCGTGGACGCCGCGGTGAGGAGTCCGTAGATACTCTCGTACACGTAGTCTGCTTGATCTGGACGTCCCGGCAGATCGAAGGTCCCCGTCGCGAGGCTTTGGAAGAATGCCGGCGCATCCGGGTCGGATATCTGAATCGTCTTGAAATTCGCTTCAGTCAGAGCCTTGCGATCAAGATTGATGGGATAAACGTCGAGTGACCCGGGCCTCACTACGCCCAGGCAGGCATGTTCGCTGCGGTTCGCGAGCAGTGTTTGCAGTCCTTGAACCTGCGCGACTTGCAGCGGCGATTTGCCTGCTTCACCGGCGTCGTCGACCAGATACAGTAGCGGTCGGCCCTGAAACTCCGCTACTGCATCTGGCAGCAGGAGAGCACCGGTTTTGGCGGGCACCAGGTCCAAGTACTCCAACTGAGATGCGTTAACCTCGGAGTCCAGCAGGATCAGTTCTGGACACCCCAACGCGTTCGCGAGCCTTTTCAGGCGACCGACCTTCGGGGAGGTGTGAGTGTCTGGCATGGGTCAGACCTTCCTAACAACCCCGACCAACGCACCCAGCACCCGCGCTCGCTCAGCGGCGGCGGGGGGAACCTCAATATCGCGGAACATCGGGTTCTCTGCTTTTAAAAGAAGTCCTTCCGGCCGACGATACACGTGCTTGAGCGTTGCCTCATCCTCAATCAGAATAGCCGCAATCGCTCCATCTTTCACCTCCTTCATCGAATCAAGAACCGCGATGTCTCCGTCGAGGATGCCGACTCCCTCCATGCTGGTTCCGCGTACGCGGAGCGCGAAAAGGCCGCCTCCGTGGAACATGCCGGCCGGTAGAGTGAGCAGTGCTTCAGTGTCTTCGTGCGCAAGAACGGGATGCCCAGCGGGAATCCTGCCAAGCAGTGGCACGCGGGCCGAATCCTGATCACCCGCACCCTCGGGTCGGACCACCACCAGTCCACGGGAACGTCCCGGAACACGGTGGATGAAGCCCTTCTTTTCGATAAGGCGAAAATGCTCACGCGCGGAGTTTAAGCTTTTGAAACCGAAGTGCGTCGCCGTTTCCTGGATTGTCGGGACCATGCCCGTGTCCCGCTGTCGATCCTTCACGAACGCTAGCACTTGCATCTGCCGAGCTGTCAAAGTCGCTGAACGGATCATGGCACGAAACTGATACTGTCAAAATTTACAGTATATGAATTTTGTCGAAGAATCAATAGCCTGCAAACGCACGGGAGGTCGCGCGGCCAAGTCGACATGGCCGGGTCAACGATTGAAAGCATCTGGCTACGTAGTCCCCAACACGGAGAAGCGCCGACCCAGATCAGGAACGGGAAGTCGGTTCGCTTGAGCCGGTTCCGAGCGGATCACGCGCCACTCGTACATAGTCCCGCAACATCGGATGTGGTCCAGAAGTTCGGCCTGGAGAGGATGCCGGCGCGCCAACAGGAATCGTCATCCCGGCTCAGCATCCACAGATCGTTAAGTTAGCGCTTATGCCGCAAGGCCCCCCGCCGTGCCCGCCACTCCTCCGCCCGGATCGCCCATATCTCAGTTGGCAACCGCCCGCTGACATAGTCCCGGTCTTCCACCGCCACCACCCGCATCCCGCTCTTTTCCGAAATCCGCCGCGACGCTGTATTCGCGATCGCTTTGGGTACTCGCAGCACCGGGAATCCCAAGACGTCGAACCAGTAGTCGGTGACCACCTCCACGGCTTCCGTCATCAGGCCCTGCCCCTGCCAGGGCACGCCCAGCCAGAACCCGCGATTGTTCTCCTCGCCGCGCATCAGGCAGATGCTGCCGATAAGTTGCTCCGGATCCGTCTTCAACCGCAGCGACCAATGCCATTCGTCGCCACGCGCCATGGCCGGCAAAGCCCGATCGCGGTAGTGAACCAGCGCTCCGTCCTCGGGATACGGCCAGGGCACAACGTTGGCCAGATAACGCACCACCGCCCACTGTGGAAACAGCACTTGTACCTGGGCCGCATCCCGCAGTTCCAGGGGCCGCAACGCAAGACGCGGCGTTTCGAGGCAGGGGATGGCGCCCATGCCATATTTTAACAATCGACCCATCTTGCGAATCGCCTGCGGCCCTTAATCTTGCCGCGTTGGTCCATAATCAACCATGCCTCTGCGAAACCCGATTCGGGCAGTCCTGGTCGTACTGCTCTCCGCCGCCGGCCTCCCCGCCCAGTCGACGATCACCCCCGCCGGTCCGGTGCAGCCGCCAGCCCTCACCGCCCTCAACAACGCGTTTCGCGCCGCCTACGCCGAGGCAAAAATCAGGGTTCTCGCCGCCACGAGTCCCACCATCTTCGTCAATGGCGACAATTTCGCCTTGCTGCGCGACGGCCGGCGTGTCGAGGCAAACACCGCCGTCCCCATCTACGACCCGGTGAAGTCCATCGCCCACATCCCGCTCGCCATCTATGTGACCCTCACGCCAGGCGACGGAGCCCTCGACGAGGCCCGCCTCCAGACCATCACCACCCTGCGCAAACTCATCCCGCCCGCGGAAGCCAGCCTCGACACCCTGGCCCTCTCCGCCGCCTCACTCGCCCGTCAGAAGAAGATCCTGTCCGCGTCTCTTGCATTTCTGGACGAAGTGGCCGCCAGTCGCCGGGTGGAGCGCGCCCACCTGCTGGCGTTCACCCACGCCATGGCTCAGCCCGTACTGGAGAACTCCAGGGAGGCGGCCCGCGCCCAACTCGATGCGATCCATGCCCTGGTTTCGGCCTGGCGCCGCGACCTGAGCCCCCAGGAATGGAGCCGGCTTCACGTGGTGATCGTCGGCCCCCACATGCCGCGGGAGAACCTCACGGTGATTCAGTACTTCTTGCGTCTATTGCATGAGACGGCCGAAGGGGGCCGCGTGGTCTATGCCGAGGCCCTCTGGGAGGAACCGAAAGCCCTCGACCTGTTAGCCACTCACGTGCTCGACGGCAGTGTCGGGGAAGCCTTCTTCGGAGAGCCCATGCGGATGCACCGCGACATGCTGGGCGAGGCCGCCGGCCAATACATCCCCACTCTCCTGCCCAACTAATACGCGGACGCAGAGCCACGAGTGCAAACGGAGCCGCGAGTGTCAACGAGCGGAGGACGAACCGAAAACCCCCAGCCACCCCGCCGAGGCGCCGCCAACCCCACCCCCCGAAGTCGAACCGCCGCGAACAGAGCCGCGAGTGTCAACGAGCGGGGGACGAACCGAAAGCCCCCAACCAACCCCAACGATGCCCCCGAGGCCCCCCCGCCCTCCCCCATCACGCAAGGCTCCGGTAAATCCCGCTCCGCGCCACTGACCGCAGAAACGCCTCGCCCGTAAACACATCCTTGGGAATCGCCCGCAAATACTCCGCCGCCGCCCGGATCAAATCGAAGTCATCCGCCTTCCGGCCCGCCTCTTCCAGCGTGCTGAAGTACAACGGATACTCCTCACCCAGCAGCTCCACCAACGCCGGCAGCCGGTTGCACACCAGCGGCGTACCCCGCACGATGCACTCGACCACGGTATTGTTCACCACCGTATCGTAGAGATCCAGAAACACGACACTCTCGCTCAGCAACTCATCGAACGCCGCGGCATCGTGATACGGCAACACCTCGACGGTCCCCCAATCCGCGCCGCCGGCCGCCGGCTCGTGCGCCCGCTCCTTGCTGGCCAGCGCCTCCAGGTACGCCGCTCCGTCCTGCCTGGGGATCAGGCACGATTTCCGCAGCCTGCTCACGTCCAGCCGGGCGATGGAGTGGATGCGCCGCAACCACGCGCCCACCTGGACAATCCTCGGCCTCTGAAGAGCGAGGAAGCGCTCCCAGTCAAAGACCTGTGCGGGACACTCGGTGGGATGGATCAGCGCCTCCACCGGCACCGCCACCCGAGCCGCCAGCCAATCCCGCATCGCGGCGGAAAACGTGAACAGCCCGCGGCATTGCGGCAGGCTGTCCTGCCACGCGGGCAGGGACAGAATGTGCTGCGGAGCCGAGGTCGTCTCGTGCCACTCCGGAATCCCCGGCGGGTTGTGTACGAAGCCGGTCCAAGGCTGCCGGTAGGGCACAAACTCGGAAGTCTCATGCCGGGCCAGACTCCAGCAGAACGTGTCTTCCACAAAGCTGTCGAGCAGGATGCCGTCCGTCGTCAGCAGGGGCGTCAACGCTTCCATGGCATAGCCCCATCCGCTGCGATGGTGTGGAAAGCGGGAAGGTCCTGCCAGCGAGAATCTCGGAACGAGGTTTTCCATGAGGGAGCCCAGTGCCGATAAGTATAGCCCAGGGGGCCCGCCGCGCCCATCCCTCAGGAGGGTCCCGGCACCGGCATATCTTCGCCCCCGGGCGGCCCGCCTCCATCCGGCCGACTCGCTACACTGGCCCCATGCGATTCTGCCGTCTGCTAGCCGCTATCGTATTGAGTTGCCTTGCTGCCTTCGGGCAGGGGCCTGCCGCTCCAGCGGCCGCCAAACCCGTGGAAGCTCCTCATGCGAAGGCGGGTGGCGTGGATCTCGCCGTCCCCGGTCCAGGCGGCTTTCCCGAGGTCGGCGATCGCCTCAGGACGACCGTCTTTGAAGTGCTCACCCCCGCCAGCAACCGCCTGCTGACCGCCTACGTGCCCGCGGAAACCCTGGCGGAGTTTTCGAGCGGCAAGTTCGGCGACGGGATGCGCCACTACGCGATGCTCGAAGTGCCCCGCCAGGGAGAGTATGTCGATTGCACCCCCGAGGCCTTTACCCAGGTCCAGGAAAGCATGGAAGCGGCCATGGGCAAGTTCGACTCCAAAACCCTGGGGGATGCGACGGAGGAACTGAACATCCGCCTCAAGAGCCTGGGCTCGAAACCACTGGAAGTCGGTCGGCCGGAGCCGCTGGGCGGGCTCTTCAAGAAGACCGGCTCCTCCGGCTCCTCCGGCTTCGCCATGCTATTGGCCTTCAAACAGGGGGAGCGGACACTCACCATGGTGACGTGCATCGGCGTCCTCCGCGTGAAACAACGCGTCCTCTTTGCCTATCTCTATCAAAGGTACGAGTCGCCTCAAACGGTCCAGGGCCTCGGCAAGGAGCTGGAACAGTGGACCGATGCCCTCCTAGCCGGCAATCGGTAGCCTGCCGTCAGGCAGCCGGCCCCCAGGTCGCACGAATCCCAAGCAGGAAGAGATGGCGTCACCGTCGATGCGAGTTTATTTCTCTTTTCCTAGCAATAACTTGGCGCGAATACCCCGCATTTCCTTCGGCTCACCGTGCACAATGGGGCCGCCGGAGCGAGCGGTCAGGCCGCACGCTCCCCCAGATCTTTGATTCGAGAACCGCCGCCGGCAGCGGCCATCCCTCATCCGGAGGCCGCCAGAGCCAGGGGACTGCACTGCCGCCCAGATCTTTGATTCGAGAACCGCCGCCGGCAGCGGCCATCCCTCATCCGGAGGCCGCCAGAGCCAGGGGACTGCACTGCCGCCCAGGAGATTCAGGTGAACCAGGTCACCGGAATCCACCGTGCCTGAGGCATCAAACCCATCTCTTCGCCCCCAGGCGAAAGTCCCCCACTCCGCCGCAACAACCTCCAAAGCGCCCCCAGCCTTACCCCCGGCGTGAGCCGGGGGCCCGCCGCAACACCAACGCCAGCCCCACCATCCCAACGACGGCCCAGCTCCAACAACCAAACCGCCGCCCCCAGCCTCACCCCCGGCGCGAGCCGGCGGCCCATCCCAACAACAACGGCACCTGAGGGATCAAACCCACCTCTTCGCCCCAGGCGAAAGTCCCCCCACTCCGCTGCAACAACCTCACCGCCTCCCCCAGCCTTACCCCCGGCGTGAGCCGGGGGCCCGCCGCAACACCAACGCCAGTCCCGCCATCTCAACGACGGCCAACTCCAACAAACGAAACCGCCTCCCCCAGCCTTACCACCCCCGGCGTGAGCCGGGGGCCCGCCGCAACACCAACGGCACCTGAGGGATCAAACCCATCTCTTCGCCCCCAGGCGAAAGTCCTACCCTCCGCCCCAATAACCCCACCGCTCCCGAGACACCGCGCGGCGCCCCCGGAACGCCAACCGCTCCAATCCCTACTCAGGCCGCCACAGCTTCTCAATCTCTTCCAACGTGTGCCCCTTCGTCTCCGGAGTGAACCTGGCCACCACCCAAATCGTCAGCACGCACATCCCTCCATAGATGAGGAACGCGCCCGTTGGCCCCAGCGCGGAGGCAATCGACAAGTAAGTAAAGGTGAGAATCACGCAGGCCACCCAAAGCGCCACGGTCGCGATCGACATCGCCCGGCCCCGGATCCTCGTCGGAAAGATCTCGCTCAACACCACCCAAACGCCCGGCCCGAGGCCCACCGCGAACGACGCCGTACACAGAATCATCAACGCCATCACCACTGTGGCGTTCGGAGGAGTCTGCAGGAAGGCCAGGGCCAACCCCGCATGGGCAATCACCATGCCCCCGGCCGAAAACATGAGCAGCGGCCGCCGGCCCAGTTTGTCGATCAGCCACAGCGCCACAATCGTCGACAGGCAGTTCACCAGCCCAATGAAGACGTTCGCCCCGATCGCGGCCGACTGCGAATGCCCGCCCACCTGCTCCTTCAGGATCACTGACCCGTAGAACAGCACCGTGTTCACGCCCGTCCATTGCTGCAGGATCGCCAGTCCGATCGCCAGCACCAACGCCCGCCGGTACCCCGGAGCAAACAGCTCCGACAGCGTCCCGCTCTCCTCCTGGATCGCTGCGCGGATCGCCGCCAGTTCGATATCGGCTTGCGCCCGCCCGCTCACCTTCGCCAGTACACGGTGAGCCTCCTCGTCCCGGCCCTTTTCGCACAGCCAGCGCGGGCTCTCCGGCACGAAAAACAGGGCCAGCAGGAAGAACAGCGAAGGGATCGCCGCCACCGCGAACATCCAGCGCCAGGCTTCGGCGCCCATCGAGGAGAGCATCCAGTTCACCAGATAGGCCAGCAGGATGCCCGTAACAATTGCCATCTGGTTCAGCGAAACCAGCCGCCCGCGCATGTGCGCCGGAGCCACCTCCGCGATATACAGCGGAGCCAGCAACGAGGCCATGCCGATCGCAACGCCGCCCGCTACGCGCGCCATGACGAACTCCGTCAGATTTCGCGGCAGCGCCGCCCCAATCGAGGACAACGCGAACAGCACCGCGCAGAAGATCAGCACCTTCTTCCGGCCCAACCGGTCGCTCCACCCGCCGCCGCAGGCCGCGCCAACGACACAGCCCACCAGCAGGCTCGAGGCGGCGAACTCAGTCTGCAGTTCAGACAGCGCGAACTGCTGCTTCAGGAACAGCAGCGCGCCGTTGATCACCGCGATGTCGAACCCGAACAACAGGCCGGAGGTCGCCGCCACCAGGGACGCCAGGTAGACATAAACCAGGTTCACCTGGATCGGTTGGGTAGTGACGGAGACGGGCCGTAGGATGGGGCCGGGCATGGCGCAGCCATCATATCAGGTGACTTTGTCTGAAAAGAGAAGGGCTTTGCGATCAGGCCTGCACGCCGCCCACGACGGCTTCCTGCCGCAACCGGGTCAGCTCCCGCCGGGCGATGCCGGCCCAGTATCCGGCCGGGTCGATCTTCAAATAGGTCCGCCAGTGGCGAACCGCCTGCAACAGCTCCCCGCGGCCCTGATACAGCAGGGCGATGTTGTAGTGAGCATCGGCGTAGTCCGGTTGGATCTCGAGCGCTTTTTTGTAGCACTCCAGCGCCGCCGGCCACTGGTTCAGCTCATCGTGCAGGTTGCCCAGGTTGAAGTGCGCCAGCGCATACTGGGGCTGCAACTCAATGGCCGCCCGGTATTCCCGCTCCGCGTCCTGCCACTTCTTCAGGTGGAAGTACACCGTGCCCAGGTTCGCATGCGGCCCCGGAGCCTCCGGATTGTACTCAATCGCCTTTAGATAGGCGGCCACGATGTGTTCCGGTGGACCGCCCGTCTGCTCCAGTTCGATCGCCTTTTCGAACCACTTCTCCGCCTCGCGCTGCTTCGAAGCCAGGTTGTCGGCCAGCGTCTGCTCGGCCCTGTTGCCAGGGAATTGCAGAAGCCGGCGAATTTCAGCCTGATCGAAATCCAGCAGCAGTTGCCCGGTCAGCGGCTCCATGCGGCGTCCATCCACCTGCACGGATAGACGCTTCCCATCAGTAAAGATTTTTAATTCGCTCAGCGGATCCCGTACATGCGCCAGCTTCTCCCGCAACGAATCCAGGATCAGCCGGATACGCTCGGGACGCAGGCGCTTGCTGCGCAACTGCCGCAGCGTCTTCAGCGCGACAAGGTCTTGAAACTGATAAGGATCCAGCGGTTGTACAAATCCGTGGGACTCCCAATCGGCCAGCACCCGCTCCTGTACGCCCAGCAGACGGCAAACCTCGTCTCGGGAATACGTGCGTTTCGGAGCGGGATCGGACACGTGCGCCATTGTAGCATCGGCGCAACGATCATTAGGTGCGGCGCGCCGTTCGGGAGTATACTGGAATCGAAATGCAACTCAGTGTCAAAGATGGCGCTGTAGGAATCAGCGCTTGGACCCTGGCCGACCTTCGGGATAACGAAGAAGCCATGCTCGACCACATCGAGCTGCCCACCGACTTCGCTCTCCGCCTCATGGAACTGGGCTTCCTCCCTGGTCATCCGGTGTCCGCCGCTCACTCCGCGCCTGGTGGCGATCCTCGGGTTTTTCGGGTCGACGGCGGCGAAATCGCCCTGCGCCGCGAAACTGCCAGGCATATCTTCCTGAGAAAGCACTGATTCCATGAGCGACTGCCACGATTGCGGGCACGCGAAAACAGCTTCCGCTCTCGGTGTAGTACCTCCGCCCAAAGCCACCGTCCAGCGTCTGGTGGCCATCGTTGGTCCACCCAATTCGGGTAAATCAACACTTTTTAATAGACTTACCGGCCTGCGCCAGAAAGTCGCCAACTTCCCCGGTGTCACCGTCGAGCACCGCCTCGGCAAAGCCCACCTCCCCGGCCACCACGACGTCGACCTCATCGACCTGCCGGGCGTATACAGCCTCCAGCCCCGCTCCGAGGACGAACGCGTTACCTTTGATGTCCTCAACGGCAAGAAGTCCGGCCTCCGCGCGCCCGACGCCGTCGTGGTGGTGCTGGACTCCACCAACCTCGGCCGGCACCTGCCGCTGGTCGCCTCCATCCTCAGCCTGCGCCTGCCCACCTTCGTTGTCCTGAATATGGCCGACGACCTCCGCCAGCGCGGCGGCAGCGTCGAGGTCGAGTCGCTCGCCAACGAATTGGGCACTCCGGTAGCTCTCATTAGTGCCAGCACCGGAGAGGGCGTCAGTTCCGTTCTGCGCTTCCTGACCGGTGGCATCGCCATCCCCAAGCCGGTGGAGCTCCCTGTTTTGAACGACTTGCCGGCCTGCCGCCAGTGGGCGCGCCGCGTTTCGAACGATTCGGGCTACACCCGGCCCGCGCCTCCTGTCTGGACGCGCCGCTTGGACAGCGTCTTCCTCCACCCCTTCTGGGGTCCGTTGGTCTTCATCCTCGTCGTCGGCGCCGTCTTCCAGACCATCTTCACTGGAGCCCGTCCCCTGATGGAGGGCGTCCAGGCCGCCATCGGCAACTCCGGCCAGTGGCTCCGCGCCCTGATGCCCGACAACATGCTGCGGTCGCTGCTCATCGACGGCATCTGGAGCGGCGTCGGAGCCGTCCTGGTCTTCCTGCCCCAGATCCTGCTGCTCTTCCTGTTCATTGCCGTCCTGGAAGACTCCGGCTATCTGGCCCGCGCCGCCCTCATTGCCGATCGCACCATGGCCCGCGCCGGCTTGCAGGGCAAGAGCTTTATCCCGCTGCTCTCGGCCTACGCCTGTGCCGTTCCGGCCATCATGGCGACACGCACCATCGAGAGCAAACGCGACCGCATCGCCACCATCCTGGTGGCCCCCTTCATGACGTGCTCGGCGCGCCTGCCGGTCTACACGCTGATCATCGCCGCCTTCGTGCCCGATAAGCCCTTCATCGGCCCGTTCATCTACACCCGCGCCGCCGCCATGATGGGCCTGTACGTCCTCGGTTTCGCCGCCGCCGTCTTCACCGCCCGCGTCCTTAAGTCCTCTATTCTCAAGAGCGAACGGACACCCTTCGTGCTCGAGATGCCCGCTTACCGCATGCCCACCTGGAACTCCATCGGGTTGCGGCTGCTGGACCGCAGCAAGGCGTTTCTGAAGCGTGCCGGCACGGTCATCCTCGGCGTCTCGGTCATCCTGTGGATCCTTTGCAGCGTGCCCATGATTGATGGCAAGGCCCCGCCCATCGAGCAAAGCCTCGCCGGGACACTGGGCCGTGCGATCGAGCCGCTCATCAAGCCCCTTGGTTTCAATTGGAAGATCGGCATCGGCCTCATCACGTCGCTGGCCGCCCGAGAGGTGATCGTCGGTACGCTCGGCACCATCTACGGAATGGAGCCCGACCGGGATGCCGCGGGTCTGCAGGCCGCCCTGCATCGCGACCTGACGTTTGGTGGCGCGCTCGCCCTGCTCGTGTTCTTCGCCTTCTCCATGCAGTGCATGTCGACGCTGGCCGTCGTCCGGCGGGAGACAGGTGGTTGGAAGTGGCCCATCATCCAGTTCACCTATATGGGTGTTCTGGCTTACATCTGTGGCTTCGTCGTCAACCGCATCTGGAGCTAAGCCCCGCTATTTCAGGACTTCCCGCGACATGCGGGCCAGCGAGTCGCGCATCGACTGCAACTCCATGCCCTCTTCCGAGCCGTCGTCTTCCGGTGCGAAGAGTGCCGCCGAGCGCGCCACGAAGTTGGGCTGCCTGACCATCTCGACAAAGACCGAAACGAGCTCCGGATCGCGCCAGCCCATCTCCGACTCCTTGCCCAGGATCTTCATCGCCTCTTCCGGCGCAAACGCCGACTTGTAGCTGCGGCGCGAGGTGAGCGCGTCGTAGATGTCCGCCAGTTGCAGAATGCGCGCCAGCAGCGGGATCTGCTCTCCACCCAACCCATCCGGATAGCCGGTTCCATCCCACTTCTCGTGGTGGTTGCGGATGACCGGCAGCACCGGCGACAACGACCGCATGCGGCGGCAGATCTCCTCACCCTTCCAGGTGTGCGACCGCATGATGGTCCACTCCGCTTCCGTCAGTACGCCCCGCTTGAAGAGGATCGCGTCCGGAATGGCGATCTTGCCGATGTCGTGCAGGAAGCCGCCCCGGTACAACGCCACCAGGTCCTCTTCCGGTAATCCCAACGCCGTGCCCAATGCCACGCTCAGGGCGGCTAGCCTCTGGCAGTGGTTCCCGGTCTCTTTGTCCCTCTGCTCCACCGTCTGCGCCAGGGCGAAGAGGATGGTCTCGGCCTCTTCCAGGGAGTCGATGGTCCGCTTGTTGCGCAACATCGTCCGGATCCGCGTCCGGACGACGGCCGGCTGCAAGGGCTTGATCAGGAATTCGTCTGCCCCAGACTCCAGCCCCGCCACTTCATTATCAATGCCTTGGACGCTGGTCAGGATCAGGATGGGAATCAGGCGGGTGCGCCGGTTGGCCTTCACCTGCCGGCAGAACTCAAAGCCGCCGTACATCGGGTGACCCTGGGCCGGCATCATCATATCCGCGATGATCAGGTCCACCGGTTCGCGCTGCAGGATGTGGAAGGCGTCCACCGGGTTGCGGGCATCCAGCAGGCGGTACGGGCCCGCTTTCAGGATCCCTTTGATCAGCTGGCGGTTGATGTCCACGCTGTCGACAAGCAGGATCGTCGCCCGCCCCAGGGTCTCGCTCACCAGCGCGCTGGCGGGCAGAAACAGACGCGGCGCCTCTGGCGTCGCGGCCGGGGCTTCGACATCTACCGGCGGTACTGCGCTGTCGTGCGGGTCCATCCCAAATACATCCATCTGATTCATCGGCCGAACCAGTACACCGCTTTAGTCGGAAGTCCCTGGGATTGTACTAGTCGGCAACCTGATTCCGGCTGACCGTCCCGAATGGAGTGGGAAGACGCCCCCAGCGATCGATGCTGCCCGTTTTCAATGTCTTACGCCAGCCCCCTGATTCGCTGGCTCGCTCGCGCCAGCGCTGCCGCCCTGCTTGTCATAGAATGCGATCACATCGCGCGTCCCGTGGCGATGCCGGAATCCAGCATGAGCCTTACCCGCAGATCGTTCCTCCACACGGCGGCCACAGCCGCGGCCAGTGTTGGCCGTTTGACGGGCGCCCAGGGGGAGCGCCCGAACATCCTCCTGATCCTCGCCGACGATATGGGCTTCTCCGACATCGGCTGCTACGGCTCAGAGATCGCCACGCCCAATCTGGATCGCCTCGCCGCGCAAGGCGTCCGGTTTACGCAGTTCTACAATTGCGCCCGCTGCTGCCCCTCCCGCGCGTCCCTGCTCACAGGCCTCTACCCGCATCAGGCCGGCATCGGCCACATGGTCGATCAGGCCGGACCCCAGCCCGGTTACGCCAACGACCTCAGCCCGCGCAGCCGTACGATCGCGCAGGTCCTGAAGGCCTCCGGCTACCAGACTGGCATGGCCGGCAAGTGGCACGTCACGCCGGTGAATCAGTCGCGCCACAACTGGCCGCTGCAGCGCGGCTTCGATCGCTACTACGGCATCATCCACGGAGCGGCCGACTACTACAATCCGCCCACCCTGACCTTCGGCAACGAGCCCGTTGCCCCTGGCCCGAACTACTACTTCACCGATGCCATCGGCGACCACGCCGTTCGCTTCCTCGACGAGTTCGCCCAAAGGCCCGATCCCTTCTTCCTCTACACCGCCTTCACCGCGCCGCACTGGCCTTTGCACGCCCGTCCGGAAGACATCCGCAAATATGCGGGCCGTTACAACCAGGGCTGGGACGCGCTCCGCCAGGCCCGGCACGAGAAGCAGCTACAGCTCGGCCTGCTGCCTAAGCGCTGGCCCCTCACCACTCGCGACAGCCAGGTGCCCGCGTGGCGGGATGCGCCGGACCATGCCTGGCAGGCCCGCCGCATGGAAGTCTACGCCGCCATGGTCGACCGCCTCGACGTGAACATCGGCCGCATCTTCGACAAACTCAGCGCCACGGGCCGCGACCGCAATACGCTGGTCCTGTTCATGTCGGACAACGGCGGCTGCGCCGAGGAGATCCAGCCCACCTGGAAGGGACGCCACATTCCAGCCGGCACTCGCGACGGCCGCCCGGTGAGCGTCGGCAACAAGCCCTCCGTGATGCCGGGTCCGGACGACACCTACCAGAGCTACGGGCTGCCCTGGGCCAACGCGAGCAATACGCCGTTTCGCCTGTATAAGCACTGGGTGCACGAGGGTGGAATCTCGACGCCGCTGATCGTCCGCTGGCCCGGCCACGTCCCCGCGGCTCCGCGCTTCGACCACACCCCGGCCCATTTCATCGATGTCATGGCGACGTGCGTCGACGCCGCCCGTGCCCCCTATCCAGCGCCAAACGGCGGTCCGGATTCGGCGCTTCCGTTGGAAGGCCGCCCTCTGGTTCCGGCCGGAGGCCACCATGAGGAGCGCAGCCTCTTCTGGGAGCACGAAGGAAACCGGGCCATGCGCCGCGGACCCTGGAAGCTGGTAGGCAAGCATCCGGGCGACTGGGAGCTCTACAACATCGACGAGGATCGCAGCGAGCTCCGCAACCTGGCCGCAACGGAGCCGAAGCGAGTCCGGGACATGGCCGCCGACTGGGGCCGCTGGGCGGATCGCGCCGGCGTCCTGCCGTGGGAGCAGGTCAGCAGGCAGCAGACGGCGCGGTAGCATAGGCGTCGCGCGCCGCAAGTCCCGCATCGCCGGACAGCTGAGGGCCAGATGCATCTCCAGGCAGGGTGACCGAAACGCTCTATTCAAGACAAGAAGAACAGATTCAATGGCCTGCCGGTTAGAGGTGGAAGAGCAAGAACATACACTCCTCTTCCGAGTGGAAGAGACGCCACCATGGCATCAGGCCGCCATCGCGGCCATAGCGACGGGCGGAGCTGTAGCCTGGGCCGCTCACTGGTTAGGGGCTTCCATGCTGCTACTTCTGCCAGTGGCTGGAATTGCGGCTCTAATTGCCTTCCGGGCAACAATGAGCCCGAGCCATGCTGAGCTTCAAGTGACGAATCTTGAGTTCATATCACGCGGAGCGCATACCGTGACCTGGTTTCAATCAGAGAGCCGCGTCCCGCGCGCCAGCGTGCGCTGGCTGGAGTATCGAGAGGACGAGCGGGGGCCCGAATCCAACACCTTCGGCGGCGTATGCGCCAAGGGGAAGTACTCGGCCACATGCGTACTCCCGTTCGTCGACGAGGCGCAAGCCATCGAGGTCATCGAACGGATCGGGCAAAAGTTCGTTGCGGTCGGCGGCCAGTCAAGTGAAGAGTCTCCGTTTGGACGGCATTTCACGAGGCTAAATCTCAACGACCCTTGAGAGGTTTGGATGTTCCTGTTCGGCCAACGTGCCGCTTCAAACCAACTTCGACCTGACCTTTAAGCTTCCGCCAACAGGACTGGCCCAGGCTTGCGCCGTCGCCTGTCCCACGGCCCCCGTTCCCGGGCTCTAGCATAAGCACGTCCCGGTCCCCTATCGGATTTCTCTATTGACATCTTGTTCGGGTGGCGGCATTCTACACATAGAAGCCTATGCCTAGACCTCTAAGAAGCGAGAACCTGCAAGGCACGCTCGATCTTCTGGTGCTCAAAACTCTCGCGGCGCGTGGTGCCCTGCATGGTTATGCCATCTCGACACACATTCAGCAGGTATCGGACGATTTTCTACGGGTAGAGGAAGGATCACTCTATCCGGCGCTGCATCGTATTGAGGGATTGGGATGGATCTCTTCGGAGTGGAGCACGTCGTCGACGAACCGTCGAGTCAAGTTGTACAGCCTCACGGCGGCGGGGCGGCGACAGCTCGAGATTGAGCAGAAGCGCTGGGATGAACTGACACTGGCGGTGAAAAAGGTGCTGGAATGCTACGGATGAAGCTGCGATCCATGTGGAACCGGCGCCTGGATGAAGACCTGCAAGATGAACTGCGTTCGCATATCGAACTGAAAGCGGAGGAGCTTGAAGCGAACGGCATTCCGCGAGACGAAGCTCTTCTTGAAGCACGACGGCGTTTCGGAAATGTGACTCTTGTGGCGGAGAGCACGCGCGAACTTCACGTCTTTACCGGGATCGAAAGCATTTTTCAGGACATCCGGTACGGTCTCAGGCGGTTGCGCCGCGAGCCCGGCATCACGGCCGCGGTGGTTGTGACTTTGGGTTTGGTCATCGGCGTCAACGGCGCGATTTTCAGCGCGGTGGAAGCCGTGCTTCTGCGCCCACTGTCCTACCCGGAGCCGGATCGTCTGCTTCAACTCTACGGGACGACAAAGGACTCAAGTCAGGACGGAATCTCAATCGCAGATTTGGAAGCTCTGGCGTCGGTGCCTTCGCTCGCCGGCATCGCCGCAGAACAGACCCAGAGTGTGAATCTTACCGGAGTTGAGGAGCCTGGCCGGCTGATCGGCGGATTCGTCAGCAGCTCATATTTCGGAATCCTTGGTGTTACTCCAGTGTTGGGCCGCGGCATCAATGCGGAAGACGAGAAGCCGAATGGACCGGGTGTTTGCGTCCTGAATTACGCCGTATGGCGCGACCGATTCGGCTCGGACCCGAGTGTCCTCGGGCGATCGCTGATTCTGAACAATGCAGCGCACACCGTGGTCGGAATCCTGCCTGAGAGTTTCAGACCGCGCCACACCAATGCCGAGGCATGGATGCCGGTACGCGACTATCCCGGGTATTCACGGGATCGTGCCCGTACGCCGGTATTCGCGCTGGCGCGACTGGCGCCCGGCGCAACCATTCAGCAGGCGCGTGCGGAACTGGGGGGTGTCATGCTGCGGCTTGCGCAGGAATACCCGAAAACCAATCGTGACCGTGGAGTTGCCGTGAGCGCGCTGAGTGAGATTGCGGTGGGGGCCAGGCGCAACCCGTTGCTGGTCCTGAGCGCGGCCGCGGCGTGTATCCTGCTGCTGGGATGCGCGAACATCGCGGGGCTGCTGCTGGCGAAAGCAGTGGGGCGCAAACAGGAGATCGCGATTCGTGCTTCACTGGGCGCCAAGACGGGCCGGCTGATGCGCCAACTCCTGACCGAATCTCTGTTGCTGGCCGGAGCAGGCGGCGTCGTCGGGATGATATTCGCGGATCTCGGAGTGACGATGCTTCGCGTCTACAGTCCAGATCTGGTCGGATCGACGGAGTTGCGCCTGAATCCACAGGTGCTGGCCTATCTTGCAGTCGTAGCGATTCTAACCGGCATTTTGTTCGGACTAGCGCCGGCATTCAACGCCCGAACACAGGCAACCGCCTCATTGCGGCAGCGGGGGGACACGAGAAGGCGCAGGTTCCAGAACGCGCTGGTCGCCGGGCAGGTTGCGCTAGCGCTGATACTGCTGATCGGCGCAGGGCTGATGGGAGCCAGCCTGCGGAACGTGGCCGCCATCGAGCCGGGCTTCCGCGCCGAGCGGGTGCTCACGATGGAGTATCGTCTGGCGCCGGGTAAGTACGCGAGTGCAAGCCGCCAGGCAACGATGCAGTATCGCATCGTCGAGAGTGTGGCCTCGGTTCCGGGAGTTGCCTCAGCAGCCTTGGTGGGCGCCCTGCCGTTCAGCGGAAATGCAAACCGGATTTCGATCACCTTGCCCGATCGCCCAGAGCCCCTGGCGATCGGCTACAACCCCATCTCGCCGGGGTACTTCCGGACAGCAGGCATACCGTTGCTCAAAGGGCGCGACTTCTCATTTGCCGATGCGGAGAATTCGCAAGCGGTCGTGCTGGTGAACCGGACTTTTGCCGACCGCTTCTGGGCAGGGAAAGACGTTCTTGGGCGTCAGATCAGGATATCCACAGGTGCATCGGCTTCCACTCCCGTAACAATCGTTGGCATCGTCGGCGATGTAAAACAGTTCGGTCTCGCCGAAGGTAACGAACCCCAGTTGTACAGACCGTATGCGCAGGATCCGTACGACTTTGCGACGCTGGTCGTGCGTACGAAAGGCGATCCTATGGAACTGGCGAAAAGCGTGAAGCAGGCCATCTGGGCTGTCGAGAGACAGCAGTCTGTATGGAAGGTTCGGACCCTCGAGTACCTGGTTGACCGTTCCTACAACTTCCTCCGGTATATCACTTGGGCGACGGTTGCTTTCGCCGCGCTGGCGCTGCTGTTGGCTGCCCTCGGGCTGTATGGGCTTCTTTCGTACACCGTGAATCAGCGCACAGCCGAATTGGGCATCCGCATGGCGGTGGGCGCTACGCCAGCCGACGTGCTGCGGTTGGTGGTCCGGGACGTGCTTACTTTGACCGGTGCCGGAGTTGTTACTGGCATCGTTTTCGCTCTGTGGCTGACACGGTTCCTACAGTCGCAGGTGTATGGCGTCACGACGACGGAACCTGCGATTTATCTCGGCGTAGCGATTCTTCTGTTGATTGTTGCGTTGGTGGCGGCGTGGTTTCCGGGGCGACGCGCAGCGCGGCTGGATCCAGTCATGGCGTTGCGGCAGCAATAGACGCACTTTGGTTCGCCCGTTCGACAAAATTCATCCAGGTGCGCCGCAGTGTCCGGGCCTCACGCCTATGATCTCGGCCGCACTGCGCCACGTAAGCTTTTGCCCATCGCCTTGCGCAGAAGATAATGGAGTTTGATCATGCGTTCCCTTTCTCCCGCCAGGCACTGCTTGCCGGCTTTCGCCCAGCAACTTTGACCGGCTGCCCGGCTCCGGGCACCCGTAGCTTCTCCGCCGTCCTGGTTCACATCGCCGTTGCCAATTTCTGCCTGCTCCACCTTTCCGGAGTCCGAACCCCCGACAGCCTTGAGTTGTATGGCGAGTTGGAGCCGGACAGCCCAGTACAACGCCTGGCCATGGTCCGCAAGAATCTGGCCATGGAACGTACCCTCACCGGCCAGCCAGCCGTCATCGATTTCCTGCGGCGCTCACTGGAGGCCGTCCAGCTTTCCATGACAGACGCCAGCGCCGAGACCCTGGAGGAATCACGGAGTTTCGTGGAAGAGGAGACTACGCGCCGCCGCCTGCTCCTGCGGGCGCTGGTGCACACCCATGAACACATGGGCCAGGCCGTCGCCTATGCTCGAGCCTTCGGCATGCAGTTGCCGTGGCCCGATCCACTGGCGGGCCTCGAAAACATGCCCGTGGACATACCTGCGGAACACGCGGCCACGGGTTAGAGTTGCAGTGGCGGTGTGTACGAGGGCGCCCTGTGGAGCAGGTCATGCTCCGGCGCAAACAATCCCTGCCGCAGCGCATCCGGCAGTTGCAAGGGAATGTTTGGCGGGAGTTCCACTTGGGGTTCCTCCAATGGGATCGCACTGGGCGGTGGCTGTTCACCGGCTGGCGAGACGAGAACCGTGTAGGTGCCACGTTCGCTTCCCTTTTCCAGAAGCACGGATGCTTCGGAACATCCTGTGCGACTCAAGTCAATGGTCGTGCCCCCGCCGCCTAGCGGTGGTCGCAGGAGTTCCAGCCGGTACGTGCCTCGTGGGAGATCATCAAAGCTGAACCAGCCTTGATCGTCAGAGGCTGTTTCGCTTCTTGAGGCCGGCCCGGTCAAGCGCAACACCGCGTGGGGCGGGCCAGATGCAGACTTGAATCCAGCCGAGCCTTCGCGCCAATCCAGAACCTCACCATAAACACGAGGCAACAGTGGGCGCCCGTCTCGCGCGGCTCGCAGAGCCTTCAAGTCCTCTCGCGCCAGCCTGGTATCGGCCGGAGCGTTCCTCATGCAGGCCCCAGTCTGCCATCGGCCCGATTCGGCTTCCAGTGTGGCGACCACCAGATAAGTCCCGCCGCTCGCAAACCGATAGCCGCAGCTCGATATGTCAGTGAAGAGTTCAAAGGAGCGTCCGCGTCCGCCCTGCAGCCACTCGGCCACTCGGAACCGCACGCGGCGGGTCGCCAGGGTAATGCGGGCGTTCCAAAGCAGCAATTCATTGATCGAACGGGCGCGCTGAATCTGAACAATTTCCTTCGCGGACAGAACGCCCCGCCAGCGCTCCTGAAGCAGGGTCTTTGCCTGCCGGAGCGTCATTCCACCGCCCTCGGCAAGGCCCGCATCCTTCGCGCCTTCCACCTCCGGGTAGATCTCAGAGACGGTACCGACGAAAATCGCCCGCTGCCCGCCTGATGCCGACAATTCGCTGCAGAGGGGGCGGGGAAAACAGAAACAGGCCGAAGCCGGATGCTGCGCGGCGAAGAGCAATAACAGAAGACTCAAGGGGAGCCGGTTCCAACGCCTGGACGGATGGCAATTCATCTGACGCATGCACTCGTGCCTACTATGCTTGGACACCGCGGCCGGGGAAACGCTCCTGCCCTGGCGCCGTCTCGCCCCCCTGCCAACTGCCACTACTTCACCGCTATCGTTATGCCCGGGGCGCTTGAGGTTCCGCCCACTCGCAGTACCATGGGCACAGCCGGCCCCGACGGCACCTCCTCCGGCAAGCGAATCTTCACCCGAAACACGCCCTCCACCTGCCCCACCACCGGGCTCGCCTCCACGACCACTGCCTCGATTCCGCCCAGCGTGACCGCCATACTTAGCAGCGGCCGCTTCCGCTCATCCTCGGTGGTCCCGCCTGTCATGCCTGCGGGCGCCGTCTGTCCCAACCCTGTGGCCACGAAGGAGAGAGCCGTCCCTCGATCGGCCGGGTTCTCAGCGCTATTCCCGGAGCCGTCCTCATTCAGAACCTCCGCCTGCCCCTGTCCGGAGCCATCGGCCGTGTAGATGCCGGGCGCTGCCGTCACGACCGGCACTCCGCCGAGCAGGCTGCGCGCGCCTTGGAACTCCACCACAATCTCACTAAACAGCCGGCCCTCGACCTCATAAGGCGCCACCGCCTGCACTTCCCCCGGTGACACGAAAAGCAGCGGTGCGGCCACGCCGTCAAAGTAAAGCCGCGCGCCGCCCGCTTCAGTCAACTGCCTACCCTCGACATCGATGCCCACAGCCGTGCCGCCGGCTGGTCCTAGATTCACACCACGGACAGTGATGACCTCGCCCGGCGCAACCGGCTGAACGGTCTGCGATGCGCCGTGGACCATCGTGAATCCAAAGGGCGGACCTCCGTTCGATACAGGCAAGGCAGCCTCGGTGACGCTCAGCGATACCGGCACAGTAATCGAGCTCTGCGAATCCGCCGTGGCGGTGATCAGAATGCTGCCCTCGTATTCGCCCGGCTGCAGTTCCCGGGCGTCCACCACGATGCATACAGCCCCCTCCGACCATTTCATTGCTTTCAGCCATGCATGGCCGTCCGTAGTGGCGGCCATGCCGGTGGAGCCGACCGGCAGACCATCACTGCTGACCCGAACTCTGTAGTCCTGGCTACACGAGCTCCCGGTGGAGCCTCCGCTCGGGATGGACAACCTGAGACTCTCCGGCGAGACCGTCAACGGCAGCGAGTCCTTCCAGGTCACCAACGTCACAGCGGCCTGGGCCGGCATGTACTCCGGGTGGGTTGTCGAAGACAGGGTGATGTTCCCTCGATAGACGCCCGCGGGCAGGTTTCCTGCGTTCGCGGCAATCAGGACACCAGGGGCGCCGCTGGAGTCTTTCGTAAACGTCGCGGTGAGCCAGTCGCCGCCACCTTCGGTCGTGACCGTGGCCTCATCGGCGGGATACAGCCCTCCGCTCAGAAACCGCGTGGACGGTGTGTGGCTGCCGGACTGCGCCCAAAGCAGGATCGGATTGTTGCCCGCGCCGGTGCTGATCGCCGGAGGAGGCGTCTGAACCGGCCGATACAGGCTCACCAGCTTGGTCACGCTGTTCGCCGGCCCCGCAAACCGGATGTAGTTCACCGATGTGTAGACATCGCCGGTGAGCGCGGTGGCATCAGCGGTGACAGTGAACGTCGCGGGGGTCGTCGCCTCTTCCGGCGTGATGGACAGCCACGCACCGTGCGTCTGCTCCTTCAGTATGCTGGCGGAGATCCGCGCCTGCGCCCCCGTGCTGCTCACCTTCAATTCGATGGGAGCCGCAACGCTGCCGTCCGCTTTGGAGATGAATGACAAGCCGCCGGCCGGCTTTACTGAGATGATGCTCTCCGCGACACGCAGGACCAGCGGCACCACACGCGGCGGGCACATCGCGTTGCTGGACGCAAACACGAGGCTGCCGCGATACTCGCCCACCGCCAGCCCCGACGGGTTCACCCTCACACTGAATGTGGTCCCCTGGCAATCGGAGGAGCCGCCGCAGACGGTAGCGTGTTCCGGCGAGACGGAAAGCCATGGCACTCCGTCCGTTGTCGACGTCGATGCCGTGACCGGAATCGACAAGGCCGAGGCCCGCAGATTCAAAGCCAGCGAACTGGTCCGGGTCGAGCCGGTCAGCCACACCACACAAGCCGGATCCTCCGTCGCGCCCACAGAGATGTCCTCCGAGCAAACCGGCTTTCCCTCCGTCCAGGTTTCGGTCAGGGCCGGGGCAATGGTCCCGGCGGTCACAGGAATCAGCTCTCCCGGGGCTGCGTCCTCATCCTGGCCCGGCGTCCGGAACATCACCATCCTCACCGGTTTCGAAGCCGAGATCGACAGGGCTGAGGAGGACGATACGCGATTGGCCAGGGATACCGGCGGACCGCCTGCGATCTCGCCCGGTTCGAGCCTGCCGGTCGCGGTCGGGTACTGCAGATACGGACCTGCACCGATGCGCGCCAGATAGGTCACATCAATCGGCCCAGCGGATGCGTTTTGCACCATCGGCCATCCGTCAGCCGCCCACGCGGGCTGCGAAGGAAATACGGGCTGAAATGCGGCACCCTGAAAAGCCGGACTGCCCACGCCGCGGAGCGCCGGATAGAAGTCCGCCCACATCCCGTCAGGATTCCGCGCAACCACCCGTTTCCCTGTCAGTTCAGCCGGAGCCTCCAGCGTCACGGCCATCGCATGGACTCCATCGAAGGAGGCGGCCCGCACCGCTACTCCCTCGATCTCAATTTTCGTTTGTGCAGTGAAGCCCTGCCCGTCGATCCGAACCTTCGAACCCGCGGGCAGCACTCCTCCCCCTGGGCTCACAGCCTCGATCAACAGATGCCCCCCGACCTTGATTTCGCCAGCCTCGGCCTGCGGCAAATACTGATAGCCCTGGACATCCTTCCACGGCCTCCCGGCAAAGCTCACCGCGATCGAGCCGCGCGTACCGGTTGGGGTGCCATCCAGCACCGGAGCCACGATCGTAAGCACGGGCATTCCGGGGATCCGCCCAATTCCGCCCATGGCCGAACGGAAGTAGACCTCCACGTGACGCCCGTTCAACCGGGCCAGGCCCATCTGGTCCCCATTCGCGCTGAACACATCGGCCGCCACGGCGGGCCCGAATACAGCCGGATCCAGGTCCAGCGCAAGATGGCCGCTGGCGATCGCGCGGGGCGCGCGTAGCGTGAGGCGAATCTGGGCCAAAGCGCCAGGCGGTGTGTCCGGCGCGGAGATCGCGACCGGCAGCGACCTGGGCAACGTCTGTGCGGCCGTGACTTCGGAAAAAGAGGGAAGCAGGAAGCTCGACACCGCCAGGAAAATCGCAAGGCTATGCGATCCCGGCTGTCGCAGGGGCAACGGGTCCGGCCCGCTTGCCCACCTGCGCATTTCAGCGCTCACCGTCCTAAATCATCTCACTGTTGCGGGAATTTGCAAAATCCGGCGGTGGCGCCCGTTTGCTCTCCATCTCCGTTGCGGACCCGTTGCCGGCCCAGGCGGATCCCCCGACTGAACCACGCAATCGGGCCCGCAACGCCCGCCCTGCCTGTTCAGGCAGCCCGATCATCAGGCTCGGGTGGCAATGACCTCCAGATACTCAGCATCGACACTCGTGCCACCGCTTTTGGTGTTGTTATGCGCCGACCAGAGTTGAACCAGCTCATTCCGGAGTATCCGCTGCCCCTCCACGTCCAGGGAAGCAAACGCCCGTGTCATCGGCCCGTAGTTCTCCCGGAAGAACTCCACCACCTGGGCGGGCGGGAACGGATACTCGAAGCGATACATGCGGCGCGCGCATTGCACGTCGGAGATGCCGTCCCGCAGCCGTTCGTGAACGATTGCCTCGTCGCCCCACAGGACTGGCGAAGGCATGCCGGACGGGGCGATGTGCCGCGCAATGGTCTTGAACATCTGGCCGATGAAGCCGCCGGGCGTCCAATTGGCCATCGCGATCAGCCCGCCAGGCCAGCACACGCGGGTGAGTTCGGCCGCGACTCGCTCCGGCCTGGGCGCGAACATGGCGCCGATGAGGCTCACCACGACGTCGAACTGCCCATCGCGGTATGGCAGAGCCTCGGCATCGCCCTCCTCGAAGACGGCATCCAGGTCTTCGGCCATGGCGCGCAAACTGGCCTGTTCCAGCCAGTTCGTCGCGATGTCGCAGCCGGTCACCTGCGCGCCGGCCCTGGCCGCGATCAGCGCCAACTGGCCCGATCCGCAGCCGACGTCCAGCAGGCGCGAACCGGGCGCCACTCGCAGACGGCTGAAGAAGTCCTCCGCGCCCTTCTGCATGAAGCGCGAGAAGACGTCATAGTTCCCGGTCATCCAGGTGGTCTTCAAGCGAGCTTTCAAAGCCTCAAATTCGGGAGTGTTCTGAGGTTGTGTAGCGGTAGTGTGCATATTGTTTGTTTCCTTTTGATCTGAAGTCGATTACTGCTGGGAACCGTCGTTCTCGGCCCAGGCAATGAATTTGTGGGCGATGTTCCTGCCGAGTGTCACGCCGGCCTGATTGTCCATCTCGAAATGGATTCCGGCCCAGATGCGGGAATCACCCGCCTCTTTGCCCATTGCGCGGATCATGCCAGACCGGTCAGGGAACAGATACGCCAGCACCTCGGAACGCGCCGTCGAGAACGTGGAATGGTTCGACGGATAAGAAGGGAAGTTTGGCGCCGGGAACAGTGGAGCCAGTGATGGATCCAACTGCGCCGGGCGCAAGTACCAGTAGGCGAATTTGCCGTCCTGGCTGGCGATGAACGCATCGAACCCCACCGCGCCCAACAGTGCGTAGGCCCGCGCCGCCGCCGGCGGATTCAACTCGAGTTTGTCCTCCAGAACCCACCGGTTCAGTTGGACGAACGCCCAGGGGAAGACGCCCTCCGGAGTCTGCCAATAGAGAGCGCGGGCGTTGGTGTTGAGGTTTGCGGTGGTCAAGGCGCGCGGAAAGTTCTTCACGGCCGCCAGGTCCGCCTGTACTTCCGGGGACGTACACGCCGGTGGCGGCTGAGGGCGAAACTCAGCAGGCGAACTGAGCAGCAGCGGCTTCCAGTTCATGGCCGCGATGTTGCCGGGATTCGTGCCAGTCCACAGGCATGCGCCCGTGGGCACCGTGCCCGACCACACCATGTCGGACCCGTCGGCGCGAATCTTGGCTATCACCTGTTCCGCCACCCGCATCCCCAGTTCCCAACCGGCCAGATAGTCCGACGGGTATTCCACGCCCGCGTACAAACGCGATTTGCCCGCCTCTTCGGCCAGGCCCTGGAAATAGACCGCCTCGGAGGGCACCAGATACGCCAGCACCGCGGACGCCGCCGCTGCCGTGGCCGCGTAGTCGGAAGGGTACGAGGGGCTCTGCGGCACGGGGACCCTGGGAAGGATTGCCGGATCCACGTGCGAAGGCCGGGCGCGATTGTAGGCGTATTTCGCATTCCACGCCGCCACCGTCGCATCGTAGATGGCCAACGAAACATACGTATACGCATGCACCATCGACCGCCCCACAGGCTGCGCCGCGCTCTGCCGCTTCGTGATCAGGTCCATCCAGCGGTATGACGCCGGACCCGAATCCCAAAACCGGATCTGCTCCACAATCCGGGCGTCCGATTCCTTCGAGACCTCGCGCAGCCAGTCCAGTTCACCGCGCGTTTCCGCGGCCTCCGGCGGCGCGGGCACTCCATGATCGTTGCCCGACGAGATCACCCAGGTCTTCCACTGGCCCGCTTTCGTTGCATCCTGGGCCATCACCGTGACTGTTGCCGCGCTGAGTATCATCAGCGCACCGTGAATCCAAATTGCTCTAGACATCGATCTCCTCTCCTCCGTGTGTAATGAAGCCAACGCTCCTCCGAACGTTGGGCCTGCTGCTGGTGGCCAGGGGTGCGTCGGCCGCGGGCCGCATATTCGCGGTCCGGGGCCTTCGCCCTCTGGAGATGAAAACGGTGTTGTGGGTAGAACCCCCACCAGGGCGCCACCGGATGCGCCTGCGGCCATGGGCGGCAGGCCGCCTTGAGGACCCGGGGGGCACGCCCCGCGGGAACCTCTCCGCAAATGGAAACAGGTGAAAAGCCGTGGCCTTTCCCGTTTATTCCATTTCGCGGAAGTTGGGACTATTCAATGCGCTCGCCGGCGCGGGCATTTCCAGGCAAAGCGATTGCCTCGGACCTCAGTCGATACTGATCACCTCTGCATATGGAAAGTTGCCCGGTCTCGGTGCGCCTGGATACAATTGTGCAGGTCCGAGGCGGATTCAACCATGCTCCGGCGTCGCCAGTTTTTGCTCGGGAATCCGCAACCTACTAATTGATTTGCCGGTCATCCGCGTAAATTTGCAGAGAGTCCAGAGGGGATCATGGACGCTTTTTCGGATATCCTGAGCGGGGTCAAGCTGAACGGCGCATTCTATTTCAATGCGGAGTTCTCCGCGCCCTGGGGCGTCAACACTCCGGCCTCCCAGCACCTCACGGCCATGCTGTCGCCGGGATCCCCGCATCTCGTCATCTACCACCTTGTCCTGGAAGGTGGAGCGTTTGCCCACATGGACGGCTCCACTCTCCCCCTCGTGCCCGGCGATGTCGTGGTCTTCCCCCACGGCCACCCTCACGTCCTTACCAGTGAGCCGGAATCCTTCGAGACCCGCGAAACCGCCGAGGTTCAGCGCAAAGTGCAGGCGCGCGACCTCACCCGGCTGCAGGCCGGCGGAGGCGGCTCACGCACCCGGCTTGTCTGCGGCTTCATGGGCTGCGACCCGCAACTCAGCCGCCCCATCCTCAGTAGCCTCCCGCCGATCCTGAAAGTGAATGTCCGCACCGGCGCCTCCGGGCAATGGCTTGAAAACTCCATCCTGCAGCTTGTCGAGGAAGCATCCTCCGGCCGGGTGGGCAGCGAAGCGATGCTGGCCAAGCTCTCAGAGGCACTGTTTGTCGACATCCTGCGCCGCTACATTGCCAGCCTGCCGCAGGAGCAGACGGGCTGGCTCTCCGGCGCTCGCGACCCTGTGGTCGGCCGCAGCCTCGGTCTCATGCACCGCCGGGCCCATCATCCCTGGACCCTCGCCGATCTCGCCCGCGAAGTGGGCATCTCCCGCTCCGCCCTGGTCGAGCGCTTCACGCGCTATCTCTCCGAACCGCCCATGACCTACCTCACCCGCTGGCGCCTGCAACTGGCGGCTCGCTCGCTGGAGCGCACGCCGAAGGGCGTGGCGGAAATCGCGTCCGAGGTTGGGTACGAATCGGAGGCCGCCTTCAATCGTGCGTTCAAACGGGAGTTCGGCTTGCCGCCGGCCCGCTACCGGCGCGAACGACGGGGCGCTGCCGCCGAACAACCCGCCACCTGATCGCCTGCTGCCTGCTCCCCGAAGATTCCTGTCACAACTCGCCCCGCTATCCGGTCTTTGCTGGAGAAGCAGCTCACACAACAGACGGAACAAGGAGTTTCACCATGTCAAAGAAGATCGTAGTCGTCGGAGGCGGCGGGCTCATCGGCACCAGGCTCGTCGCCCTCTTGCGCGCAGCCGGCCACGAGGTTACGCCCGCCTCGCCCCGCACCGGCGTCAACGCCCTCACTGGAGAAGGCCTGGCCGAGGCGCTTCAGGGTGCCTCCGTCGTGGTCGACGTCACCAACGCCCCTTCCTACGAGGAAAAGGCTGTCCTGGACTTCTTCACCACCAGCACGCGGAACCTTCTTGCCTATGAGGCGGTTGCTGGAGTCGGACACCACATCGCCCTCTCCATCGTCGGCATCCACCGTAGCTCGCAGGTGCCCTACTTCCGCGCGAAGATTGCGCAGGAGCAACTCATCCGCGACTCCTCCATCCCCTACTCCATCGTGCAGGCCACGCAGTTCTTCGAGTTTGTGAAGGGCATCGCGGACTATTCCACCGTCGACGGGAAGGTCGTGGTTCCGGCGGCTCTAATCCAACCCATCGCGGCTGACGATGTCACCGCAACCCTCGCCCGTGTCGCCGAAGCCGCCCCCCTCAACGGAACCCTCGAAATCGCCGGCCCCGATCGTTACACCTTCGAAGCGGCGATCGGGATGGACCTGAACGCCCGCCACGACGCGCGCGAGATCGTTGTCGACCCCAAGGCCGGCTACTTCGGAGCTGGAATCAGCGAAACCGGGATCGTCCCCCTCGACGCCTCCGCCCAACTGGGCGCGACGCACTTCGAGGATTGGCTCCGCCAGACGGTCACTGCGGCCTGATCGACCGGGGACGTTCCTCCCCGGCTCAACCAGCCTGGGGCCGAGCGTCCCCTCGCACCACCCCGCTCAACTTGCTGGGCCGCATCACCCACAGCACCTGTTCGATCCCTTCCGCCGAAGCATCCACCGTCGCCAGGGCCACCGCCGCTCCATCCCGGCACAGCAGTACGCACGCCTGTCCATTCGCCTCGATCCACTCCAGCGTGACGCCCTTCCAGTAATGCCCCGAGAACGCTGCAATGAACTTCGCCACCGCCGTGCGTCCCATTACCGGCACGCCTGCCGCTCTCACCACGCCGCCGCCATCGGAATAGGACACCACATCCGCCGCCAGCAGCCCTTCCAGCGCCGCCAGGTCGCCCTTCTGCGCGGCCGCCAGAAACGCGTCCAGCAATCGCCGCTGCTCCGCCGGAGCCACCGGCACCCGCCGCCCGTCTGCAATATGCTTCCGCGCCCGCGTCACCAATTGCCGCGTATTCTCTTCACTCAGCCGCAGGATCTCCGCAATCTGCCGGTATGGGTAATCGAACGCCTCGCGCAGCACATACGCCGCCCGCTCCACCGGAGACAGCTTCTCCAGCAGCACCAGCACCGCCAGTTCCAGGGCCTGCCCGCGTTCGGCGCCCAAGCCAGGATCCGCGCTCGTATCGACTGGCTCAGGCAGCCAAGGCCCCACGTACTTCTCCCGCCTCGACCGCGCCGACTGCGCCAGGTTGATCGCCATCCGCGTCGTCATCGTCGCCAGGTAAGCGCCCGCGTCCAGCACCGCGCTGCGGTCGCACGACTGCCACCGCAGCCACACGTCCTGCACGATGTCCTCCGCCTCCGCCGCGCTGCCCAGCATGCGGTAGGCGATGCCGAACAGGCGCGGCCGCGCACTCACAAAGGCTGGCAGCGGGTTCTCGGCCAGGGTAGGTTCCATCTGTCAAGTTTAGGCGATGCGCCCGGGCGTCCTCTACAAGAAGGCCCGCCCCGGCGCCTCAAATCCCCATAATCCGGCAGATCTCGCCCGTACTCGCCACCTTATCGACAAACCCGAACTCTCCCGTGGCTCGCACCCCGCGCGCCGTCTCGATCAACGCCGACATCGCCGCCCGCCACAGCGAAGTCGCCAGGCTGATGCGCCGCACCCCCGCCGCCGCCAGCTCCTCGGCGGAGAACGACTTTCCGGGAATGCCCACCATGAAGTTGAAGGGCTTTGATAGCGATGAACACACCGTCCGCACCGCCGCCAGGTCCGGCAGCCCCGGAGCAAACAACACCTCCGCCCCGGCCGCTTCAAACGCCTGCAGACGTCGCAGCGTCTCTTCCAGCCTCGGCTCCGCGAACAACAGGTTGTGCGTCCGGGCCGTCAGGACGAAGGGAAAACCCAGGCTGCGGGCCGCCTCGGCCGCCGCCGCAATCCGCTCCACCGCCAGCGAAAACTCATACAACGGAGCCTCCGCCCGCTTCGTCGTGTCTTCAATCGTGCAGCCCACTACGCCCGCCTCGGCCGCCCGCCGGATCGTCTCCGCCACCTCCTCCGGAGCGTCGCCAAACCCGTTCTCCAGGTCCGCCGAAACCGGCAGGTCTGTCGCAGCCGCAATCGACGCCGCATGCGCCAGCGCCTCATCGCGCGTGATGCCGCCATCCCGCCGGCCCAGCCCCACGGCGCAGGCCGCGCTCGAAGTAGCCAGGGCAGGGAAGCCCAGGCCCGCCAGCAGCCGGGCCGAGCCGGCATCCCACGGATTCGGAATCACAAACGCGCCCGGCCCCTCGTGCAGGGCCTGGAACCGCAGCGCCTTTTCCTTCAGTGCATCGTTCATAATCACCCTCCGAGGTCAACCTAACATCTTGCTCCGCCCCTTTGCCCGAGCCGCCTGCCCCCGCCTCCTCGTACACTGGTTCCATGTTCCGCCCACTCCGGGCCCTCTCTGGGATCCGCGGGAAACGCCGCCTCCCCCGGTTGGCTCTCACCTTCGCGGCCATCGCCCTCGTGTGGGCCGTCTCCGCCTGGTGGATGGTGAATCGCAACGCCGCGGGCCGCACTTACAACACCGCCGAAGCCGTTCCGCCGCGCAGTGTCGGCCTGGTTCTGGGCTGCTCCCGCAAACTCCCCGACGGCCGCACCAACGCCTTCTTCACCCACCGAATCCAGGCCGCCGCCCAGCTCTACCGCGCCGGCAAGGTGAGCTATCTCCTGGTGAGCGGCGACAAACACGGGCCCGCCTACGATGAGCCCGCCGACATGCGCGACAGCCTCATTCGCGCCGGAGTCCCGGCCGACCGCATCTATCGCGACGACGCCGGCTTCTCCACCCGCGAATCCATCCTCCGCGCCCGCTGGATCTACGGCCAGACCCGCCTCACGGTCGTCTCCCAGGAGTTCCACAACCAGCGCGCCATCTGGTTCGCCCGGCAGCAGGGCATCGACGCCATCGGCTTCAATGCCGCTGAAGTCACCGTCTTCGGCAGCTTCGGGACCCGAGTGCGCGAAGTCCTTGCCCGCTCCGACCTCATGCTCGACTTCGCCGGAATCCGCAAGCCGGCCCGGCCGCCAGGCGCGATGCAGACGATCCCCATTTAGCCCGGCTCTGTCTGGCGCGCGCCCCGATCACCGCACGATCTGTTTGACGATTCGCACCGTGGCGCCGGTATCTTCCATCTCGAACAGCTTCCCCCGGGCCTGCCGGAACGGCTGGTGCAGCACCAGCATCAGCTTCCCGTCGAATGACTCGAACAGCATGCCGTGCCCGCTGTCGTTGCCCACCAGCACCTCACCCTGCTTCCAGGGTCCGCGCAGCTTGCCGCTGGTGGAATACGCCACCGTCTCCACATACAGTCCGTCCCGGTAGCTCGACCACAGCATCAGCAGCTTGCCTTTCTTGGTCTTGTACAGGCACGGGCCATCGGTGACATAGTTCCGCGGCTTCTCCGCCTTCTTCGCCTGCTCGCTCACCCACGGAGCCTCCGACGCCTGGAACAGTAGAAACGGAGCCCCCGCCTGCGCCGACAGGTCCTTCTTCAGCGGCACGGCTTCCATCGTCCCGTCCAGCACCTGGATCCACTCGTGTGCGTAGACCATGTACGGCACTCCGCCCTCGACATACAGCGTGCCATCCAGCGTCATCAGTTCCGCCGGAGGAGCCGGGCTGTTGCCCAGCGGCGCGAACGGGCCTTCCGGCGAGTCCGCCACGAAGATCTGTGTCCCGCGCAGGTGCGGCTTCGCCGGCTTGCCGTTATAGATGGGCAGCTTCTCCTCATCGGCATAAGGCAGCAGCTTCTTGCTGTTGTGCAGCGTGGCCATCAGGTAGTACTTGCCCTTGTACAGATGGACCTCCGGAGCCCAAACGCCCTCGGCCGGATCGGCCCACAGCCCGTCGGGCACTTCGAAGACCTTGAAGGGGCCGTCCCAGTGCAGCATGTCTTTGCTCTTATAGGTGACGACGCCGGCCCGTTGACCGCCCAACTGCCGGGCGCCCGCGCCGCAGTACAGGTAGTAGGTCTGGGTCGCTTTGTGGGCGAGAATGAACGGGTCGTGCAGGTAGAACTCGCCGAACGTCAGCCCGGTCTTCACGGGCGTCTGCGCCAGCAGCGGAGCCACCAGCAGCAGCGCCGCCCACCATCCATTTGGCATGCGAATATCCTCTGCTCCCAAAGATATCCCAGTTCGCCAACCGCCCCGCACCCGCAACCGAGCCGCACCCAAACGGAGCCGCGAACGTGAGTGAGCGGATACCCCAACGCAGCTCCGCAACCCAACGAGCAACCGAGGCAACCCCGTCCTCCCCCGCGCTCAGAGCCGCCACTGCAAGGAGAGGGGGAGCCACCCAAACTCCCCAGCCAACAAGCAAACAAGCCGGGAAGCGCGTGCTCCCCGGCCTCCAACAAATCAAGAAAACACTGGACTCGTCAACAATCCGGCGAGCCCGTCCCCCGCGTCTACTTCATCTCCCCCAGGGCCGCCAAAACCTCTTCGCTATGCTTCGCCGGGCTCACCCCCGTCCAAACCTTGGCGATCTTGCCCTTCGGATCGATGAGAAAGGTGTTCCGCGACGCCATCCCGCGCTGGTTCAGCGAGCCATACTCCTCAGTGACCTTCTTGCCCGAATCCGCCAACAACTTGAACGTCAAGCTCTCCTTCGTGCAGAACTCCTTGTGGCTATCGACGGAATCGACGCTGACGCCGAGAATCGCGGCATTCTTCTCTTCGTATTTGGCGAGATCCCGTTGGAAGTTGTGCGCCTCGATGGTGCACCCCTGAGTCATGTCCTTAGGGTAGAAATACAACACCACCCATTTCCCGCGCAGCGCCTTCAGCGCGACGTTCGAGCCTTCCTGGGAAGGCAGCGAAAACTCCGGAGCCGGCTGGCCCACCTGCGGGATTTCCGCGGAATAAGCGGCAGTGCTCATCAGTACGGCCGCAAAAGTAGCAATCATCCAGTTGAGTTTCATGCGTCCAGGTCCCTCTAATCCTGAGTAAAGGATATCGCGCCGACCGGCAGCCTTGGGGCCCGCAGCCGGCCCGGACCCGCCCCCATGCTCACTCCCCGCGCAACGTACTCACCGGATCCAGCGCCGCCGCCCTTCTCGCCGGCACATAACTCGCAACAAATGCGATCAATCCCAGCAGCAGGCTCGCCGCCGCCAGCGACACATAATCCTGGGCCGGCAGCCCGTACAACAACGAGGCCGCCGCCTTCCCGGCCCACATGGAAAGCACAAGTCCAATCGGTAGCCCGATGCCCAGCAGCACAAACGCCTCTCGCAGCACCAGCCGGATCACCTGGACCCGGTTTGCGCCCAGCGCCATCCGCACCCCGATCTCGTTCCGCCGCCGGGCCACCATGTAGGCGATCACTCCGTACAAGCCCAGCGTCGCCAGCAGCGCCGCCAGGAACCCGAAGGCCCCTGAAAGCATCGCCAGCAGCTTTTCGCGCAGCAGCGACTCCTCCAACTGCCTCGACAGCGGCCGGCATTCGACGCCCATCGCCGCATTCATCGACACCACCGCCGCCTGCGCCGCGCCCATCACGCGCCCCACCGGCCCCGTCACCCGCAACAGGAACGTGGCGTTGCCGCCGGGCCGCGCATTCTGCGCGATCGGAAAGTACGCAATCGGCCGGAACTCCTCTTTCAACGACTCGTACTTGGTGTTCGCCGCGAGCCCCACGATCTCGAACACCGGTTCCGCCTGACCCGCACCCGCGGCCATGTGGAAGGTCCGCCCCACCGGATTCGCGCCGCCAAACAGCCGCTTCGCGAAGACCTCGTTCACAATCGCCACCTTCGGCGCCGTCAGCGTGTCTTGCTCGTTGAAATCCCGGCCCGCCGCCAGCCGCGTGCCCAGCGTTCGGAAATACCCCGGACTCACCCGGTTGAAAAAGGCCGTACGCCCGCCCCCCGCCACCGCCGCATTCTGGACACCCACCAGGTTGTCCCAGGTGCCTCCACCCAACGGAATCATGTCCACGTGCGCCGCCGACAGCACCCCCGGCACGCCCGCCAGCCGGTTCGACAACTCCTTCGCAATCGACGCCCGCCGCTCCAGCGGATAGTGCGCCCGGTTGTAATCCACGAAAACCGCCAGGATCCCCTGCGACTGGAAGCCCGTATCGACCGTCATCAGATTGTGCAGGCTTCGCACAAACAGCAGCGCCCCCACCAGCAGCACCAGCGACAACGCCACCTGGGCCGCCAGCAGTGCCCGGCGCAGCGCGAACTGCTCCCGGCCCGCCGTCGCCCCCCGAGCCCCTCCGCCGCGCATCGCCGACGCCGGAGCCAGGCGCGTCCCCCGCCACGCCGGCAGCAGCCCAAACAGCACACACGTGATCAGCGACAGCATCGCCGCAAACGACAGCACCTGCCAGTCCAGCGCCACATCCACAAACACCGGATTGCCCGCTGTGCTCAGGAAACTAATCAGCCCGCGGCTCAGCCCCAACGCCAGCCCGGCACCCAGCACCGCGCCCGACACGGCCAGCAGCAGGCTCTCCGCCAGCAGTTGCCGGATCAGCCTCCACCGCGAAGCCCCAATCGCCAGCCGCACCGCGATCTCCTGCGCCCGCACCGTCGCCCGCGCCAGCAGCAGGTTCGCCAGGTTCGCGCAGGCAATCAACAACACCAGCCCCGTTGCCGCCATCAGCAGCCACAACGGGCGTTCATACTCGGCCCGCAGTCCCGACGTGCCCTTCTCCGCCGCCACCGCCGTCAGTCGATTCGCCAGGAAGCGCTTCGCCAGTTCAGCCTGGTAGCCCGTCGGCAGCGACGCCCGCATCACCTCTGCAGAGAGTGCGCGCAGGTGCGCATCGGCCTTCTGCACCGTCCAGCCCGGCTTCAACCGGCCCATCGCCGACATCCACCAGGCGGCCAAATCCGGAGCGCGCCCCCGTCCATCCTCCGACATCACCCGGTCCTCACACAGCGGCACGGCCACGTCATACCGCCGGCCCACCTCCACGCCGAAGAACGCCGGCGGCGTCACGCCAATCACCGGCACCGCATGTCCGTCCAGCCGCACACTCCGGCCCAGCACGCCCGCGTCACCGCCCAGTTCCCGCTGCCAGAACGCATAGCTCACCACCGCCCCCGCCGGGCAGGCCGCGCTGTCGTCCTCAGCCGTGAACGTACGCCCCAGCATCGCGTCCACGCCCAACAGGCGGAAGAAGTTGCCGCTCACAAAGAGCCCTTCCGCCATGCGCGGTTCGCCGCCGTCGGCCAGGTTGAACCGGGCCGCGCTCCACCCCAGCAGTTCGGAAAACGCCTGTTGCCGGCCTCGGATCTCTGACCACACCGTATGGGTCATCACCGCGTCGCGAGTCGGCCACCACCCCGCGCGCGTCGCCCCCTCCTGGAATCCAATCGTCACCAGTTGCTCCGGTTGCTGCACCGGCAGCGTCTTCAACCGGATCGCATTCACCAGTTGGAAAATCGCCGTATTCGCCCCAATCCCCAGCGCCAGCGAGAGAATCGCCACCGCCGCAAATCCGGGATTCCGCCTCAACTGCCGCAAGCCGAACACCACATCGGCGCGCGTTTCATCCAGCCATCCGGCCACATTCATAGCCCGGGTCCTCTCCTTCTGCAGGGTGTAATTGCCCAGTCGCCGCCGCGCCTCACGCATCGCTTCACGCTCGGGCCAACCAGCCTCCGTCAGCCGGCCGACCGTCTCGGCCAGGTGATACTGCAGCTCTCGTTCCAACTCGTCATCGAGCCGTTCCGCCCGAAACACATTGCGCCAACGCCGGTACCAGGGCATCTCCAGGCCTCCAGATTCACGAGTACCGCAGCACGCGCCCAACCCCGCGCGTCAATCGATCCCAGGTGGCCTCTTCATCGGCGAGTTGTTGCTGCCCGCGAGCGGTAATCGAGTAGAACTTGGCGCTCCGGCCCTTGTTGGTCACCAGCCACTCCGCTGTGATCCACCCGTCTTGCTCCATCCGGTGCAGAGCGGGATACAGCGAACCCTCCTCCACCTGCAGCAGCTCATCCGAGACCGTGTGGATGTGCTCGCACAAACCATATCCATGCAACGCCCCGCGCGATGCGAGCGTGCGCAGCACCAGCAGCGTCAGGGTGCCCTGCAGTTTATCGTTCCGGCTCTTTGGCATAACTAGCTAGGTATAATTTAGAGGCTGGAAGGCAGCCTGTCAATTGAGAACTGGCGTCCGCCGCACTGTTTACAGAACGCACCCGCCCCCTCCGGCCAACCGGCCGAAACGCCCCGCGGGCGGAACACCCGCCCCACACAGTCCCCAACCCATCCAATCCGGCTCCCCCACCATTACCCCCGGCGGAGCCATTGGCGAAGCCGGGGGCCCGCCGCAACCCAGCAGCATCCCGACAAACTCAAATACCATCACAATCGAACGAACGAGCCCGCACCGAGCCAAGCCCCCCAATCAACCCGAGCCGCCTCCCCCAGCATTACCCCCGGCGAAGCCATTGGCGAAGCCGGGGGCCCGCCGCAACCTGGTAGCCTCCCGACCGATCCGAATACCACCGCAATCCATCGAACGAGGACCCCACCGAGCCAGCCCTCCAATCCACCCCAGTCGCCTCCCCCAGCATTACCCCCGGCGAAGCCGGGGGCCCGCCGCAACTCAGTATCCTCTCGCCCCATCCGAATACCATCGCAATCGAACGAACGAGCCCCGACCGAGCCAAGGCCCCCGATCAACCCGAGCCGCCTCCCCCAGCATTACCCTCGGCGAAGCCGGGGGCCCGCCGCAACCCGGTAGCCTCTCGACCCATCCGAATACCTCCGCAATGCACCCAGTCCCGTCCCCAGCGTGCCGAGCCCCGCACTCCACGCGGGCCAGCAGAAACCAACACAGCCGCCCCGGTGTCAATTTCAGCGTGCGGCGAGCCATCTCCAGCGGAACCATGGAAGCCCGAATCAAAGTCCCGCCCAGCCCGCCCGAAAGGTCAACCCGATGACGCACCCGGCCCGTCTGCTCCTCCTCTGCGCGCATTCACTCCTGCTGGCCGTACCAGCGAGCGCCTGCATGTGTTCTGGCGATGGTCGTTCCGTGCAAGAAACCTACCTCCGGTCCAGCCGTGTCTTCCTGGGAGTCGTGGAGCGCAGTTGGACGGACGACATCGCTGTCTTCATCGCGCGCAACGCTTCCTCGGCAACCGCCATGTGAATTTCCGGATCCAGGAATCCTTTCGAGGTCCACACCAGGAACGCCTCACCGTAGCAGCCACGTACGCCGGCTGCACTTTCTCATTCCTGTCCGGAGAACTCTACCTGGTCTACGCCCAAACCGACCCGGAATCGGGAGAATTGTACACAAGCGCCTGCACGGGAACCCTAGACGCACCACGGCTGGAGGAACACCTCCCGGCCCTGCGAGTGCTGAAGCGATCGAGATAAATCGGAGAACTTCAAACAGGTCGCACCCGGCCCGGTCGGCCCGCCAAAGCGCAGCAAGCCGCGATCAGAGCCGCGACTAACAGGAGCGGGGGAGCAACTGATAGCCTCCAACCAACGAGCGAACCAGGCACTGCCACAATCCGCGCGTCTTCACCCACGCACCTCGATATAGCCGAAGCGGAGCAAGCCGCTACGAACCACGACCTTGAGGGAGTGGTCCCCGCCGCGCTGCGAACCACGACTGGCAAGGAGTGGGCCTCGGCTGCGGAAGCGTCGCCAGCGGAGTCAAGTATGATCATCGCGGCTGCGAAAGAAGTGGTAGCCCGTCCGCTCCGCAGTCCCGGAACGCCAGTGACGGGCTACCAGCGCGCCTTCAACGGAGTGGCAACATTTGAACACCCGTAACCTCGATGACACGAGTTGCTAGGCGAAGCCTTTCAGCACTGTCGCAGCACTAACCTGCCCCAAGTCTCCATTCCCTGGCGAAACTCTTCTCCCCCACCACTTCCCGGACCAGCGCATCGAACCGGTCGCGCCCATACAGCGCCATCAGGCTCTCGAACTCCACAACCCGCGCGAATTGTGGCGACACAGGAACATCCTGTCGCTTCATCCACAGAGCCAGAACCGAACGGCGCACAACCAGCCACCACCCCAGACCGAGGGTGACGGTTCTGTCCCCGACGCGACACATAATCTTTGAGCACTTCGGAACATCGTCATGAAAGGAGCGCTCCAGGACAGCGATCATGCTGCCGCGTAGGCGTCGATTCTGGTGAAGAGAGGCTTCGCAAGGTGCGCAGAACCTCTTCCGGAACTGATCGCCCAGCATCAGGCTCTCACCCAGTTTCGCCTCGATGGCGATTCCGTGCTGGCCGCCCACGCACAATACATCGATCTTTTGCGCTCCGTCGCAGGCATAGTCGCCTTGATCCGTCTGGACACAAACCGAAGCCTTCTCTGCCAGGAAATCCTCAGCCTCGCTCAACCCACCGGCGCAAACGTCATCGGCAAATGTCCGGCCAGAGATGGCGCAGGTGACATCCGTGAGCCGCCCCTGCTTCGAAATCTCGCGAAGCATGTTTGCGATAAGGTCTTCACCGATGTGCACAAGTTGGAGCGGCATGTTCATCCAGCCTACCTGGCGCAACGGTTCACGCGTTGGACTGCGAGTCCTCGCCGGCTAGGTAGGCGCAAGTAGATTCAGGTTCCGACTTGCGATCAAACCGGGAGTATTCATGAGAACGCTGGCAACTTTGCGGCTCGACTTGGCAGGCATTGGCCTTGACTGCCGACAAAACGGCACTTGGCCTCTGGTCGTGAAAACTTCGTCCTTCCGCTGTCACGCGTCGTAAGACTGATCTGCCCTCCCGCCTGGACTCCAAGAATCGATTGTCCTCCAGTGCATTAGCAGGGTCGGAGTAAGATTTGTGCGACCACGGGCGGCCCTGTGTATTCGATCGTAACGACATAAGCCCTTTCAGTGCCCGCATGTCCGTCCAAGAGTCGGTCTGGACCAGCGAATCAAGTACCGCGATGCAAATTGGGACGGGGTGATTCTCGCGTAGCAATGCTGCCATCTTTCTACGCGTGGGGTTCAGGAATTCCGAAGGTTTTGTCACAGCGGTTGCGGCAGAGTGAATCGGAACAGAGGAAAGGGTGGTAGAACGGATAGCATCGGCACGAGTTGCCGTCGATGTTCTGGCATCTGTCGGATTCGAGTCGCGGATTGCTCGAAGGATTCGATCGTCCCGATTAGGTATGTGCGCCAACTCCTCCCACCGCTTCCTTGCCTGAAAGGTCCAGTTCCCAGGATATTCGTGCCAAGGAATAGCGCATTCGGCTCTCCAGGCAATTCTCCTTCCCGATGCGGCATAGCTGTATCGGTTCCTAAGTTTCATGGGAATCCTCAACAGCGTCTCTGAGCCACCGATGCCGCTCATTTCCTCTCGGGTTCCCCAGTAGGCCTCATAGGTATCGTCTAGGTCAACAGCGATTGCAAGCCAAAGGAACAGGATGTCCCCATTTACAATCGAAAAGTCCTGTCGAAGTTTCGCGCGCGCCTTGTCAATCTCTGGTTCACCAGCGCCATTGAAGCTTCCGTTCAGCAAGGGGGTGCGCCCGGGCCGTGGTTTCTGCCAGTTGACGCGGGTACGTACCGCAACGGCAACAAAGCGCCCGCTCTTCCGTCCGATGAAGTCGGCGAACGGATAGTTGGCTCTGCGGTCATTAAGGCTCTCTGGGGCACTTACCCCCATGTCCTTAAGTATCGCGAACGCTATAGTTCGTTCACCAAGTTCGCCAAGCATCCTGCTGAATTTCACTTCCGCTGCCGATCTTGCCATGTGGAGCCTCGATCTCAGATCGGCGCTTTGGTTCGCCAACTGCAGTGGAGTTGTTCTATCGTCGTGGGCTACTGTCCATCCGGCCAACGCGCAGCCTATCTACACCTCACCCAGCGGAGGAGCAATTTCCTATCGGGAGTGGATTTCAGGGCTCGCAATTCTGGCCTAAGGCGTCAACTCCCGGGGCGCGGGTGAGTCTTCGAAGTCCAGGGCTAGGCATTCTCGACACCGCGCTTGGCCAAACCGACTGCTGGGGATGGTCAATCTCGTTGGCACTGGTGGCGTCTCTCATTGGTTGAGAGGCGATCAACGCTAGAGATTGATTCTAGGGGGCTTCCGATCCGGTGATGCGAGTTGAAGGCGCGTAGTGTGCCGCCGCGAATCATATCCTATAGCCCGACCAAGAAGCTACTTTCTTGTTTGGGCCGCATGCAGTGTCTGGACACATATATGAAGCATCAAGATCGAAGGCTAGACAGGAGCGCCCACGGCTAAGGTCTCTGGTAATTGCGACTCTGTCGCCGGTGATTACGATTGAAATCGCCGCGCCTGTGGGTGAGATCCCGGATGAGCCGATCCTCGCGATGGCACGCCTTCTCGACGGCGTGACAGAAGCCCTGCGGAGGAGAAATTCCCTGTTTACTTTCCGCGCTGAGGCGGTATACTTCTACTAATGTTCTCCACCTTGTGCAGTGCACTGAATGGTGCTCTGTATAGGAAGTAGAGGCTACCACTGCCGTCGGTCTTTGGGGGCGCAGACGCTGGAAACAGCCAAGCGGGCTCTGAAGATGGGGTCGCATATCGCGATAACCATGTCGGCGGTGCTGCAAGCGATACTTTCGAGGTCGGTGGCTTCCAGGAATGGTCGCCGTGTCAGACCGCGGGTCAAAGCAACGAGGTCAATGAAGATGCGTTGCACAGAGATAATCTGGCGATCCGGTGGAGGGAGTGGCCCCTATTTCGGGGCCTTAGGCAGGCAATATGCAATTTAGTCCTTGCTTTTTGCTTGGGCTTTGTTGTATACTTAGAATGGAGATTTCTTGGTATGGCGAAGATTTCTACGGGGGTCGACTTTGTCGCCTCGGTTAATGTCTCGGTCCACCTCGAAACCGCCACTGGAGCACTGCCGTCGGTCTTTGGGGGCGCAGACGCTGGAAACAGCCAAGCGGGCTCTGAAGATGGGGTCGCATATCGCGATAACCATGTCGGCGGTGCTGCAAGCGATACCTTGTTAGCGCAAGCGAATGTGTCGCCCGGATCTTTCATCTTCTACGGGCGACAGAGGTATCTGGCACTTTGATTTCGGCTGTCGATACCATTGCCCGGCCCGATTTTCTCAAAAAAGCCTGGGACGCGCTTCGCAAAGAGAATAAGCAGTCCAAAGACATCCTAGAAGAGTCGATGTCAAGCTTCGAGTCGAATCTAGACACGCACCTAAAGAACATATCTTCACAACTCGCACGCAGAGCTTACCGATTTGCGCCCGTGAAGGCCGTCTTCATCCCAAAACCTGATGGCTCCAAGCGCGCACTTAAGGTATTTGCAATTAGAGACCGAGTTGTGGCCAAAGCAGTTCAACTCGTTCTCAAGGGCAAAGTGCCAGACCCTGCATGCAGCTTCGGATCCATCGAAGGCCGTAGCGTCAAGGGCGCAATCAGTCGCATAAGCGCTTTGTACAACAGTGGGCATACATGGGTTCTGGAAGCGGATTTAAGCAAATTCTTCGATAACATTGACCGATCTATATTGTTCCGTCAGTACTTGCGGCACTACAGGTGCAGAAGCCTGCTTGGACTGATCGAAGACTCATCGACGCCAATGGTTGGCAATCTCGATCGGATGAGTACTAAAGACCGAGAGCTTTTGCCGCCCGCGCATGTCGGCATACCGCAGGGATCGGCGCTCTCGCCGATGCTGGCAAATTTGTACCTGCGTGAATTTGACTTGGAGATGGAGAAGAGTGGGTTCAAGCTTATTCGGTATGTGGACGATTTCATAGTGATGTGCAAATCCAAAGCGGAAGCGGAGGCCGCCTACGGACGCTGTGTAGATATCTTGGAGGGACGTCTACACCTGAAACTCCATCCTCTCAGTCCACCATTGGCAGAAAAGGCGAAAACTAGAATATTCAAGTATATTCAAGGATTCGTATTTCTTGGCGTGCGCTTCGAAGGCGGACGGATTTATCCAGCGCGTAAATCTGTAGCCACTGTCAAGGAAGCAATTGGGGAAATATGTAGACAGCGCGGGAGTCGCAAGACATTGGCAGTAGCTTTGAATGCACTTGATCAGACTGTTTGTGGCTGGTGTCAGGCATATGCCTTTTGTCACTCGCGAGACGAATATCAGCTTCTTGATAAACATCTGCAAATTGAAGTCAATGGCCTCTTTCGGGCACTGCAATTACTTGATGGAGGAAGAACGCTAAGCCTCGGTCAATTGCGCCGTGTGGGCGTTCGGACATTTTCCTCGACGAGAGATAAAGTAGCTGCACATCGCAGATAGGAGAATCCGATCGGTTTGCGATTCCGACTCATTGCGCTCGCTAGATGACCCGAACCAATCACGTCCCCAAAGAAGCCGCTCGTTTGACAAGTGTGCTGAGCGGATTTGGGAGGAGGCGATGCCGGAGCTGATTTACGAGACTGGCGGCAGGTCGGATTGTCTTTGTTCCTTGGATGTAGCTTGAGGTTAGTCTTCGGAAAAGATCGAAACTAAGCCCACGCCTAATTGTCCGTAGACATCTCAGCCCTCGAATTGGACCTGATTCGATCTTGGTCGATCTATTCTGGAAAAGAGCCGCGTAGGATAGAGCATGAGCAAACTAATTCTAGATACGAGCGCCATCAATGCCTTGGCCGATGACTCAGAGTGGACGGTCCTGGTGCAAGGAGTTCGTTCCGCTTACTTCGTCGGCGTAACTGAAACCTCAATCTCTGAGATTGCTGCAAGCCCCGATGAAGCCCGCCGAATCCAGCTGCTTGGTATTGTCGAGCGGTTGCTGAAGTCTGGGATGTGTGTTCTGCCCTTTCATGGAATCATCGAGGAGCACACGAGAGCATACTTGGCGAATCGGGATGCTTACGAGTGGATGAGCGTCAACGTCCGATTTCCTGAAGCGGAAGGTGAGATCGTCCGACAGGAGATCATTCACGAGATTAGCCAGCAGACTCGCGAGAGCCTGCGCCAATGGGAGAGGGATTTCCGAGTAATCTTCTCGAATGCAAAGCCTGCGTTTCAGGCTCTTTTTGTGGAGTGCTCTGGAGAAAGACCATCCCTTGAGAAAGTCACTGAGAGGCTACTGGCCGAGGACGGCGCGCACATTGAGCTTGCCGTTGATCTCTTCGAGCGCGGGGCAGGTACTCGTCTCAGTCGCACAGAAGTCCAGGGCTTCAGTGAGCGGTGCCCCCCTTTCAAGGCGCTTCTAGTCGCCCTTTGCTTCAGCCAGTATGATCGCTGTATTCGCGATGAGAGGCAGAAATCGCTAGGTAAGGCTGGACGATTGGACATGTTTTCAGCTGTTTATCTCCCTTACTGTGAGCAGTTCGTGACGAACGATGCAGGCCAGTGCGAAGCACTAACGTCCGTGGCCGAGATCATTGGCAGTGAGATGAGCGTGCTGAAGTACAGCGAGTTCAAGAATCGATTGTTCCCACTCGGCAGTGTTGCGCAGTAACGCCAATCGCGACGTAATGATTGCACCCCGGGTCTGTTGGGATGGGTGCCGTGGAATTGACCCGTCCCACCGTTATCTATTGAGGAAGACCACCCTCTGCGCAAGTTCGGCAGAGATGGCGTTGCTTTTCGCGGCCCTTCAGCGCGAATGACGCTTCCTCGGCCACCAGCGGCATGGCTCGCACCAGCAACGCCGCCTGTCGGCGATACCCTTCAGAGACCCCCACTCAACTCCTCCGGCACAGTAATGCCATACTTCGAATCCAACCTTCCTTCGCGCACCACCATCCGCTTCCCCCGCCCAAGGTCGACAGCCGTTCGATCCAGCTTCGCCAGCCAGGAATGCCTGTGCCGTTCCGCAAACCAGAAGAATAGGCGCTTCACCTGGACGCTCCGGCAATCAACCAGCAACCCCTGCAGCCGCCGCGGACTCAGATTACGCAGTCCCTCGATCAGTACATCTGCCTGATGAAAGGTCTCGCGCTTCGGCACCTCATCCAGCAGTTCCAGGATGGCGCGCTCGGGTGTCGAGACCGTCAGCGGCCATTTCGAGTGCCCCAAAACCAACTGCGTCACGCCGGCGCTCGCCGCGGGCGCGGTCGCACCGGTGAGAGCGCTGTAGGGCGGGATCGAGCCATTCCGGAAGAGCTTCGTCGCCCGGTGGAACACCAGGCGCGCATCAACCGGCACCTTCGACACCCAGCCCGGCAGCGCCGCGTTGCTAAACACATGCGCTTCGCGCGCACCCTGGGCCGCGACATAGCGCTGGAAGCCCTGCAACTCGAGCGCGGTCCTGCCGCCGGCCGACACAGGAACCTGCAGCAGAACATTCAGGGAGATCACCAACTGTTGCCATGCGATCGGTTCGGCTTCTTCTGACAAGTCCGGCCTTCGATACACCCCCCGGCCTAAGGCGACCAGCCAGCGGTTCAGGATGTACTTGTGCCGGAGCTGGCGTGAGACCCCGTGCCGTTCCAGCCAGCCGGCATCGACCACCAACCCGTCCGGGAGGTTGTGCTGTAGCCAGTTTAACTTTCCCTGGTTTTGACCACCCATGGTTTACAAGTTACTGCTTTTTTAAACTCGCTGCAAGTTTATGTTATTCGCAATTTGTAAACCAAGGGTTGACGATAGGCCAGATCTGCAAACCAGCGGAGACTGGCGCAATCCACGACGAGAACACAGTCGTACAATAGCCCCGCCACGCACTGCCCCCCATTGGCCAGTCGCTGACTGGCCTTTTCACCACTCGGGACTATCCAGCACAGAGGCCCCAACTCACTCCGTCCCAGACCCCAACGCACGCCACACCCCCATGGGGACGTTCATCCCTGGCACAAACGAACACCGCTCCAATCTCAACTCTCTCCCCCTGTTGCCAGGGCGTGAACGTCCCCCTCCCCGAAAGTCCCCAACCCCCTCCGTCCCAGACCGCCCATCCCCCCATTCCCTACAGGAAGCCTCAGTGGTGACCAAAACGGCCCCCTCCACTTAACACCCGCCACCACCCCCTACCCCACCCCAGCCGCCAGCCACTCCAACGCCATCCAGATCACCTCTTAGATCAGTAGGGAATCTCGGCAACCGCCTCCACCTCCCCCCTGCACTTCCAACCAACGTCTCGAACGGTAAGCTACTCCCCTTCCACCCCCCATCCACCGCATCCTGACCAAGGAGACCCCAAACCATGCTGCATCCATCGTCGACCCCATCCACTCCTCCGCCGATCGCAGGAGAACACCCTCAGCTCCATCAGCCGGAATGCCTCCCGGCCGCCACCGAAGTCCTCATCGTCGGCGCCGGCCCAACCGGCATGGCCCTCGCCATTGCCCTGCAACAGGCCGGAGTGAAGCACGTCATCATCGACAAATTACAGCAGGGCCTCAACACCTCCCGAGCTGGCGTAATCCACGCCCATACCCTCGAAATGCTGGAATCCCTCGGAGTTTCACGGCAATTGGTGCAACTCGGCATACCGCTCAGCAACTTCTGCATCCGCAATCGCCAGGGAGTCCTCCTGAAACTCCAGTTCAATCCGCTCCCCACCCCTTACCACTACCTGCTCATGCTCCCCCAGGACCTCACCGAAAAGGTGCTCAGCGACCGCCTCACCGCCCTGGGCGGACACATCTTCCGCGGAGTCACCGCCACCGCCGTCACCCAGGATCCCGCCGGCGTCTCGGTCACTCTGGCCACCCCCTCCGGACCCGCCTCCCTTCGTGCCCAATATGTGGTCGGAGCCGATGGCATGCACAGCATCGTGCGCGCCGCCGCCGGCATCGGCTTCGAAGGCGGGACCTACGAGGAGTCCTTCGTCCTCGCCGACGTACGCATGGATTGGGCGCTCGCTAACGAAGTCTCCCTCTTCTTCTCCCCCTTGGGCCTCGTCGTCGTGGCGCCGCTGCCCAATGGCATCTTCCGCGTAGTGGCCACCGTCCACCAGGCGCCGGAGCAACCCGGAGTGGACGACATCCAGGCTCTGCTCGACTCACGCGGACCCGCGGCCGGCACAGACAAGGTGAAAGAGGTCCTCTGGAGCTCGCGCTTCCGCCTGCACCACCGCGTGGCCAACGACTACCGGAACGGCCGCCTGCTCGTCATGGGTGACGCCGCCCATGTCCACAGCCCCGCGGGCGGCCAGGGCATGAACACCGGTCTGGTGGATGCCGTCGTTCTCGGCCAACTGCTCGCCAGGGCCGTCCGCGCGGCGGATGGCTCCGCGATCCTCGACACCTACCGGAAAATGCGCCGCCCGGCGGCAAGCCGCGTCCTGGCTCTGGCCGGCCGTCTCACCACGCTCGCCACCCTGCGCGGCGCGGCGAAACTCGCCCTGCGCAATGGCCTTCTGTCCTTCATCAACAGATTGCCCTTCGTGCGCCGCCGCATCGCCATGGAGCTTTCCGGCCTCAGCCGCAGGTCGTTTGCCCAGCTCCCGGCCGCCATCGCGCAATCACCCGCCGCGGTCGCCCCGGTTCCAAATCACACCGTGGCCGCCCGTCTCCCTGACTGTCCGTCGTGAAGCTGCAGGGGACGCCTGCCTGCCGGTTGCCGGAAGCGCGACTCCGGCCGGAGGTCCTCAACGGCGATCGGTCCGGCCCGCGGCCGAAGCCATTGCCCTAATCGGCAACCCCATCCGGCGCAGCACCGCCTGGTAACGCGGATGCGCCAAGAGCCTGTCGAATCGCGGGTCGCCCGGTACGCGCAGCAGATACACCGATCTCCGCTCCGCGGCCATCTCCAACCAATTCAGCGCCTCGTCTTCCCGTCCCAGCCCCAGCAGCACCCGGCCGATATCGGCGGGGGATTGCTGCTCCGCCTGCAACAACTCGTCCAGCACCCGCAGCGCTTCCGTTGTCTCTCCCGCCGCCGCCAGCGCGTGGCCCAGGCAGGATAGCGGGAACCCGGCATTCAGCGACAGCTTGCATGCCTCACGGTAGGCTGCGATTGCCGGTGCAAGTTGCCCCGCCCACTCCTGGGCGCAGCCGATGCAGGCTGGAATCGGGGCATAGCCGGGCGCAATGTTCATCGCCAGGACACCCTGCCGTTCCGCCTCTTCAAAATGGCGCGCCCGCCCGTGGATATAGACCGCAATCGCCTGCATCAGCGGATTGAAGGGATCCACCGCCAGGCCCCGCTGGATCACGGCCTGCGCTTCCCCCAGCCGAAGCTGGGGCAGCAGGCACCAGAAGGCATACGCGATGTAGGCGATGGAAAGCGTCGGTTGCCGCTCAATCGCCCGTGTGAATTTCGCCTCCGCGGACGCCCATTGCCAGTCGCTGGCGCACTCCACTGAGGCCAGCGAACTCAGGCCCATCGCCGAATCCGGATCCAGCGCCAGCGCCTTCGCCGCCGCCTCCCTCGACAAGGGCACGGCCGCGCTCTCCTCGGCACGATAGAACCAGGCCAGCAGCAGATACCCGTGCGACAGCCCGGCCCACGCGGCCGCATACTCAGGCGCGCTCGACAGCGCCTCCCGAAAGCAATCCAGGCACTGGCGCAGATCCACAAACCGGCTGCCCAACGCGAACATGCCCCGCAAATACGCACTGTAGGCGTTCAGGTTCTCGGTCCGTGTCTCCTGGCTCGCCGGTCCCGGCCGTCCCCCCTGCGGAGCCACTTCAGCCGCCACCGCCTGCGCCAGTTCGTCCTGCAGGTCGAAGACATCTTTATACTCGCGCTGGTAAGTCTTCGAAAAGAGATGGAAGCCGGTATTTACGTCGATGAGCTGCGCCGTCACTCGCAGTTGGTTGCCGGCCTTCCGGACACTGCCTTCCAGCACCGTCGTCACGTTCAGCTTGGCGCCCACCTCGCGCAAGTCTTCGTTTAGCCCTTTAAAGCGGAACGCCGAGGTCCGCGCCACCACCTGCAGTTCCGGGACGCAGGCCAGGCGGTTGATCAGCTCCTCCGTCAAGCCGTCGCTGAAATACTCGTTCTCCACGTCAGCGCTCATGTTCACGAACGGCAGCACCGCTATGCGCGATCGCCCGTCTGTCGCCGACGCGGCTTTGCGCCCGGCGGTGGACTGCAGGCGGATCTGCGGGACATAGCTCCCTTTGGGGATCCCGATGAGGATCTGATCCTGGGCCCCCTCGCCCGCATAGTATTCCACCAGCTTCGACCTCAGCTTCGCTGCCTGGATCCGGACGATGTTGTCAACGCGCGGATCAAAGTCCTTGCCGCGATCGAAGACCTCCACGCCCAACGTGTATTCCTTCAAATCATCCGCCCGGCCCGCTTGTGTGGCCCCCACCACGAACCGCAGGAAACGGATCAGCCGCGCCGATTGTGAGAACAATGGGCTCGCCAGAATCCGTTCAACTTGCGCATCAATGTCAGCCGGGCTCATGCCATCCAACCCTCTGGGAGCAGGTGAAGTAGTCCGCCGGTCTCAAACAGTACAAATGCGGACGCTTTGCTATTTCTAGGAGTGTACCGTGACCCCGGACCAAAAGGACCAGCTCCAGCCCCATCCACCGAATACGCCCCACGGGGACGTTCCTCCCTGGCACAAACGAACACATCCGCAACACCAACTCACCCACACTGTTGCCAGGGCGGGAACGTCCCCCTCCCCCAGAGGCCCCAATCCACCCCGTCCCAACCCGTCCCGTCGCCCCGCCCCACAGAACCACCCCGTTTCCCCACATGAAGGTTCTCTCATGACACTATTTCAAGAAAAATTTGGCTCCCTGTAATCAACAAGTTGCAGATATTCTTCTCCTAAATCCTTGGTCCACCGCCCCTAAGAATGGGTATAGAGGAAATTTCACATGCACATCTCCGAACCAGCCGACTGCGCCTTCCCGGACGTCGACCTCCTCACCCACCACACCAAGGTCGCCGAGGATGGCATCCTCACCGGCCCCAAAGCCACCGGAGCGCTCACTTTCTGCGAACGCAAGGAGTACTATAAAAAGCTTCGTGCCGCCGTCCACGAACAGTACAAACCGGCCACCATCTATCAGCACATCCTCGCCGACCGCATCGCCGAATGCATCTGGCGCGCCGAACGCTACGCCTCCTTTGAAGCCAACGCCCTGACCCTCCAGATCCAGCGCCAGTGGGACCACACCAATGAGCTCGTCCCCAAAGCCAGCCCCGGAGTCCACGCCCTGCAAGCCTGGCTCACCATGGATCCCGCCCAACGCAAGTCCCTCCAGGAAGCCCTCAAACTCGAGGAACGCTACTGGCGCCGCCATCGCGCCCTCGCGGCCGAACTCCGCCTGATCCAGCGTCTCCACCCCAACTAGCCGGCCCAAAGGAACCATCGCGCGCCCCGCTTCCGTCCCGGACGCAAGCGCTCAATCGAGCGCTGCGGAAGTGCCGGATCAAGTGGCGAATCAAACCCTGACCGGCGACCCGAACCAGACTCCAAAACCAGAGAAGGACCCGTCCATGCCCCAGTCGAACATCTCAGAGAAGCGCCTCGCCGCCAACCGGGCCAATGCCCGCAAATCCACCGGTCCGCGCACGGTCGCCGGCAAAGCCATCGTCTCCGCCAATGGCTGCCGCACCCGGGCCTATGCCCGCGTCCACCGCATGCCGCCCCACATCGAAGCCTTCTTCCGGAGCCGGGCCGAAGGGAAAACCCAAGCCATCGTCGATCCCGCGCGCCGCGCCCTTCACTACGAGTGGTGGATGCTCGACGGCCATCGCATCCTCCACGAGAAACGCGAGCAGGGCCTTTTCGATGCCGGGCTCGACTACGGCCGCGGCGACGAGAAGCTCGCCACGGAGTGGGTTCTCCGCCAAAGCGGCTACATCCAGGCGCTAAGCCGCTACGCCGGCTGGATCCAGGTCCGTCTCCGCCGCGTCGAACAGGCCCTAAGCGCCGCCCCAAAAGAGCTCGAAGCCGAACTAGCCCAAACCCAACCCATCGAACTTTTGGCCGACCAAACCCATTCACCCAGCAGTCTCAATCCGTGCAGCTCTCCCTCCACGGCCCCACCCGCGGCCTCAATCCCCAACCCCAACGCCAGCCACCCCCAGCCTTACCCCCGGCGGAGCCGGGGGCCCGCCGCAACATCAACAAGGCCCGAGCCAAACCCACCAGACCAAAGTAACCAGACGGAACCACCGCCAGCCCTCTCCAACCCCAACGCCCACTCCCCCCAGCCTTACCCCCGGCGGAGCCGGGGGCCCGCCGCAATCCCAACGACGCCCGAGCCAAACCCGCCAAACCAAAGCGACCAGACCGAACCATCGCCAGCCCTCCCCAACCCCAACGCCAGCCACCCCCAGCCTTACCCCCGGCGGAGCTGGGGCCCGCCGCAATCCCAACGACGCCCGAGCCAAACCCACCAGACCAAAGTAACCAGACCGAACCACCGCCAGCCCTCTCCAACCCCAACGCCCGCCACCCCCAGCCTTCTCCCCGGCGGAGCGGGGGCCCGCCGCAACCTCAACAACGCCCGAGCCAAACCCACTAAACCAAAGCAATCAAACCAAACCATCGCCAGCCCTCTCCAACTCCAACGCCAGCCACCCCCAGCCTTACCCCCGGCGGAGCCGGGGGCCCGCCGCAACCCCAACGATGCCCGAGCCAAACCCACCAGACCAAAGCGAGCAACCCCACTCGTCGCCAGCCCCCTGCAAATCGGATCTCCCATTGAATTTGGCCGACCAAACCCATTCACCCAGCGGTCTCAATCCGTCCAACTCGCCCTCCCCGGCATCAGCTGCAGCCCCAATCCCCACCCCCAACGCCCACTCCCCCCAGCCTTACCCCCGGCGGAGCCGGGGGCCCGCCGCAATCCCAACGACGCCCGAGCCAAACCCACCAAACCAAAGCGACCAGACCGAACCATCGCCAGCCCCCCCAACCCCCACGCCCGCCACCTCCAGCATTCCCCCTGGCCCAGCCCGAGTCCCGCTGCAACCCCAACAACCCCCCAGCCAAACCCACCAACCCCAACCAATCAAACCGAACCCTCGCCAGCCCGCCCAGAATCCAATCTCACCGGAACTCCGGCCGAGCAAACCCATTCACCCACCCAACCCGCCCCTGATACCCTGAGAATCGCCATGCTGCCGAAGCCCACCCGCCGACACCTTCTCCAGGCCGCCGCCCTCGCCCCTCTCTCCGCCGCCGCGGCCCCGGCCCCCGCGGCGCCCCCGTCCGCCCTCTGGTACCGCCAGCCCGCCCAAACCTGGGTCGAGGCCCTCCCCGTCGGCAACGGTCGCCTGGGCGCCATGGTCTTCGGCGGAGCCCCCCAGGAACGCCTCCAGCTCAACGAGGACACCCTCTGGTCCGGTTCCCCCCACGACGCCAACAACCCCAACGCCAAACAGCACATCCCCGCCATCCGCCAACTCGTCGCCGAAGGCAAATACCCTGAGGCCGATCAGCTCTGCAAGCAGATGCAGGGCCCCTACAACGAGTCCTACCAGACCCTCGGCGACCTCCTCCTCCACTTCGACCACCCGGGCTCACCCACGAATTACCGCCGCGAACTCGACCTCGACACCGCCATCGCCCGCACCGAATACCAAGTCCAGTCCGTCACGTACACCCGCGAAGTCTTCGCGAGCCACTCCGGCCAGGTCCTCGTCGTCCAGCTCACCACCACCCAGCCCGCCGGCCTCACCTTTCGCGCATCCTTCCAGAACCCGCTCCCCATCAAGGTCACCGCGCCCGTCCGCGACACCCTCCGCATGACCGGCAAGGCCCCGGCCCACGTCGACCCCAACTACGTCACCAATACCGCCAAGCCCGTCATCTTTGACGAAACCCCCGGCCAGGGCATGCTCTTCGAAGCCCGCCTCCGCGTCATCCAGAAAGGCGGCAAGGTCTCCATCGACAACGGCGTCCTCCACGTCACTGGAGCCTCCTCCGCCACCCTCCTCCTCGCCGCCGCCACCGGCTTCCGGGGCTTCGATCAACAGCCCGACCTGCCGGCCTCCGCCGTCTCCGACAAGTGCGCCAAGGTCCTCGAAGCCGCCGCCAAACGCCCGTTCGCCCAACTCCGCGCCGACCACATCGCCGACCACCAGGGCCTCTTCCGCCGCGTCGCCCTCGACCTCGGCGGCCACTCTGCGGCCGCCCTGCCCACCGACGAACGCCTCGCCCGCCTGGAGACCACCCCGGATCCCCACCTCGCCGCGCTCTACTTCCAGTACGGCCGCTACCTCCTCATCGCCAGCTCCCGCCCCGGCACCCAGCCCGCCAATCTCCAGGGCATCTGGAGCTATGAAGTCCGCCCGCCCTGGAGCGCCAACTGGACCGCCAACATCAACGCCCAGATGAACTACTGGCTCGCCGAGACCACCAATCTCTCTGATCTCCACGCGCCCCTGTTCGACCTCATCGACGAGCTCAGCCGCAACGGCGCCAAAACCGCCTCCGTCAACTACGGCCTGCCCGGCTGGGTGGCCCATCACAACGTCGACATCTGGCGGCAGTCCGCGCCCGTCGGCTCCTTCGGCCAGGGCTCGCCCACCTGGGCCAACTGGAACATGAGCGCCCCCTGGTTCTGCGCTCATCTCATGGAGCACCTCCGCTTCACCGGCGACTCCCAGTTCGCCCGCCAACGCGCCTACCCCGTCCTGAAGAGCGCCGCCGAGTTCTGCCTCGCCTGGCTCTACGACGACGGCTCCGGCCATCTCATCACCTGCCCTTCGTTCTCCACCGAGAACAGCTTCCGCACGGCCGAAGGCCGCACCGCCCAGACCAGCGCCGGCTGCACCATGGACATCGCGCTCATCCGCGAGCTCTTCACCAGCTGCATCGAGCTCTCCAACACGCTCAGTCTCGATCCGGATTTCCGCGCCAAACTCCAAGCCGCCCGGGCCAAACTCCCGCCCTACCAGATCGGCAAGCACGGCCAGCTCATGGAGTGGGCCCTCGACTTCGACGAACCCGAGCCCGGACAGCGCCACATTTCCCACATGTACCCGCTCTACCCCGGCAGCGAAATCACTCCGCGCCAGACGCCGGCCCTCGCCCGCGCCGCCCGCGTCTCCCTCGAACGCCGCCTCCAGGCGGGAGGAGCCTACACCGGCTGGAGCCGCGCCTGGGCCATCAACTTTTGGGCGCGCCTCCACGACGGAGACCAGGCCAACGAGTCCATCGTCATGCTCCTGCGCAAGAGCACCTCCCACAACCTCTTTGATACCCACCCCGCGGGCAGCGGCTTCATCTTCCAGATCGACGGCAACTTCGGCGGAGCCGCGGCCATCGCGGAGATGCTCCTCCAGAGCCACGACGGCGCCCTTCACTTCCTGCCCGCGCTGCCGAAGGCGTGGCCGCAAGGCTCCGTGCGCGGCCTCCGGGCCCGAGGCGGCATCGAGGTCAATCTTCAGTGGGCCGCGGGCAAGGCCACCGAAGTCACCCTTCGCCCGGCCGCATCGATATCCATAGTGGTGCGCCCGCCCGCCGGCCAATCCATAGGAGAAATCACGGCCGCCGGCCGCCCCGTCCGAATGACCCCCGAACCCGCCGGCCTCCGCATCCAGGCGGAGAAGGGCAAGACCTACCGCATCCTCTTCGCCTAGGGCCATGCCATCCCATCCGCAGCGGCAACCCAGCGGTCTGCTCTTGTTCAGCCAACCACAACCCCGTAGTACGGCGGACCCCCAGATCCGCAGCCAGCCCCCGGCTGGCCTTCGGTCTGCCTCACGGCCCACCACCCGAGCCCGCCACCCCGTAGGACGGCGGACCCCCAGGTCGGCAGCCAGCCCCCCGGCTGGCCCTCGGTCTGCCTCACGGCCCACCACCCGAGCCCGCAACCCCGTAGGACGGCGGACCCCCAGGTCGGCAGCCAGCCCCCTGGCTGGCTCCCCGTCAATCCGCTCCAAAAAGGCAAAGTTGACGCTTTTCGGAGATTTAGATACGCTTGTCGCATTACGGGCTCTCATGCCCGCAGCAAGGAGATTCCTCATGGCTGATCTTCAGAAGCTCTATGACGCGGTGCTCAACGGCGATCAGAAAGCCGCCATCGCGGTGACGGAACAGGCCCTCGCTGAAGGCGTCACTCCTCTCGACCTGATCACCAACTACATGGTCCCGGCCATGGACGAAGTCGGCCGCCGCTTCGAATGCGAAGACTACTTCGTGCCGGAGCTCCTCCTGTCGGCGCGCGCCATGAAGGGTTCGCTGAATCTCATTCGCCCTTTGCTCACCGCCAGCGGCATCGAGCCCGCCGGACGCGTCGCCATCGGCACCGTCAAAGGCGACCTCCACGACATCGGCAAGAACCTTGTCGCCTCCATGCTGGAAGGCGGCGGCTTTGAGGTCATCGACCTCGGCGCCGACGTCGCGCCCGAGAAGTTCATCGACGCCATCCAGAATAAAGGAGTCCGCGTCGTCGCCCTCTCCGCCTTGCTCACGGTCACCATGCCCTCCATGCGCAAAACCATCGACGCCCTCAAGGCAGCCGGCGTCCGCGATCAGGTCAAGGTCATGGTCGGCGGAGCCCCCGTCACCCAGCAGTTCGCAGAAGAGATCGGCGCCGATGGCTATAGCGACAACGCCAATGCGGCCGTGGCCCTCGCCCGCAGGCTGGTCGCGGAAGGCGCACCCGCATGAGCCGCCTCGCCGCCTGGCTCGCCAACGGCCCGCTGATCACCGACGGCGCCTGGGGCACCCAGCTCCAGACCCTCGGACTCCCCCTGGGCGTCGTGCCCGACACCTGGAATCTCGAGCATCCCGAACACGTCGAATCCGTCGCCCGCGCTTACGTCGAAGCCGGCAGCCAGGTGATCCTCACCAATACCTTCCGCGCCAACCGCATCACCCTGGCCGACTCCGGACTGGCCGATCTCGTCGAGCCGCTCAACCGCGCCGGCGTCTCCATCTCCCGCCGCGCCGCCGGCAGCAAGGCCCTCGTCTTCGCCTCCATGGGCCCCACAGGCAAGATGCTGCTCACCGATGACCTCGACCCCGCCCAGGTCACCAGCGCCTTCGCCGAACAGGCCCGAGTCCTGGCCGCCAACGGCGCCGACGCCCTGTTGCTCGAAACCTTCAGCGATCTCGAGGAAGCCAAGCTCGCCCTCACCGGAGCTCGTCAGGCCGGCCTCCCCGTCGTTGTCTCCTTTGCCTTCGATTCCGGCAGGAACCTCGACCGCACCATGATGGGCTCCACACCGGAGACCGTCGCCGCCGAACTCGAAGCCGCCGGAGCCGATGTCGTCGGCGCCAACTGCGGCGCCGGCATCGAACGCTTCGCCCCCGTCTGCAAACGCCTCAAGGCCGCCTGCTCGCTGCCCATCTGGATCAAGGCCAACGCCGGCCTGCCCGAGGTGAAAGCCGGGGCCGTCATCTACACCACCTCCGCCGCTTTCTTCGCCGGCCACTACCCTGTACTCATCGAAGCCGGAGCCTCCTTCCTCGGCGGCTGTTGCGGCACGAATCCCGACTTCATTCGCGCCCTCGTCGCGACAAGGAGCGCCGCATGCGCCTCAAACTGATCAGTTGCGAAGTGCTCTTCCGCGAGATGTGCGCGGAACTGGCCCGCTCGCCCCACCAGGTCGACGTCGAGTTTATGCCCAAGGGCCTCCATGACCTCGGCGGCAAGGCCATGGCCCAGGATCTGCAGAAGCGCATCGACACCGTGCCCGCCGGCCAGTACGACGCCATCCTGCTCGGCTACGGCCTGTGCGGCAACGGCCTGCACGGCCTCGAAGCCCGCGACACCATGCTCGTGCTGCCCCGCGCCCACGACTGCATTGCCCTCCTCATGGGCAGCCGCGAGCAGTACCAGCGCTACTTCGACGAGCACCCCGGCACCTACTACCGCTCCACCGGCTGGCTCGAACGCGGCAAAGGCCTCCAGCAGCTCACCCACAACACCGTCGGCATGGATGTCTCGGAAACCGACCTCATCGCCAAGTACGGCGACGACAACGGCCGCTACCTCTACGAGCAGCTCACCCGCTACCGCTCCACTTACCAGCGCCTCACCTTCATCGAGACCGGCCTCGAAGCCGATGCCCGCTTTGAAGAAGAAGCACGCTGGGAAGCCGCCGAGCGCGGCTGGACCTTCGAGAAACTTGCCGGCAACCTCATCCTGGTCCGCCGCCTCATCCAGGGCGACTGGAAGGGCTCCGACTTCCTCCTCACCCAACCCGGCCAGCGCATCGCCGCCAGCTACGACCCCACCATCGTGCGCGCCGAGGACATCCGCCAGTCCGCCTCCGCTTAACGGGAATTCCCATGAACGGCAAAGAGCGCATTCTCGCCCGGCTCCAGAACGGCACGCCCGACTCGCTGCCGCTCATGCCCATCACCATGATGTACGCCGGTGACATCGCCGGCATCCCGTACGGCGTCTACGCCAGGAACCACGAGGCGCTCGTCGAGGCCCAACTCGCCGTGGCCGATCGTTTCGACTTCGACTACGTCTCCGCCATCTCCGATCCGGCCCGCGAAGCCAGTGACCTGGGCGCCGCCATCGAGTGGTTCGACGACCAGCCGCCCGCCATCAACGAGAGCAAGGCGCTCATCCACGACAAGGCCGTGCTGTCCGGACTCGCGTTGCCCGATCCGGCAGCCGGCCGCATGTACGACCGCGTCTGCGCCGTCCGACTGCTCGCTCAGAAAACCGGCAACACCCGCATCGTCGAGGGGTGGGTGGAAGGCCCCTGCGCCATGGCCTCCGACCTGCGCGGCCTCAATACCCTCATGCTCGACTTCGGCGACGATCCGGACTTCGTCGAGGCCCTCTTCGACTACGCCGTCCGCATGGAGCTCAACTTCGCCCGGGCCCAGGTCGATGCCGGTGCCACGCTCATAGGAGTCGGCGACGCCGCCGCCTCGCTGCTCGGCCCGCGCCTCTATCACAACTTCGTCCTGCCCTTCGAGAAGCGGCTGCTCGCCGGCATCCGCGCCATGGGCGTCCCGGTGCGCCTCCACATCTGCGGCAACACCCGCCGCATCCTGAAAGACATGGGCGAAACCGGAGCCGCCATCGTCGACCTCGACTATCCGGCCCCCATCGATGAGGCCCGCGCCGCCATGGGGGACGAGCAGGTCCTGCTCGGCAACATGGACCCCGTGCGCGCCCTCCGCGACGGCACGCCCGAATCCGTCACCGCCCACCTGGCAGAGTGCCACGCTCAGGCCGGCCGCAACTACATCGTCGGCGCCGGCTGCGAAGTCCCGCGCGGCACGCCCATCGCGAACGTCGAAGCGATGACCCGCTTCGCCCGCACACGGCAGTGAGACTCGAACTCCAGCTCCAGCCGGGCGAGCACCTCGCCGACCTCCTCTTTTCCGCTGGCGTCGAGTTTCCCTGCGGCGGAGAGTCCAACTGCGGCGGCTGCCGCGTCCGCGTCATCGAGGGCGACGTCCCCCCAACTGACCAGATGCGCCAGGTGATCTCCGAGGAAGACCTCGCGGCCGGCTGGCGGCTCGCCTGCACCGCCGAATCCAGCGGGCCCGTCACCGTAGAGATCGAACAGTGGACGGCCCGCATCCTCACCGACGACCAGTCTGTTGCCCTGGAGCCGCGCAACGGCTTCGGCGCGGTGGTCGACCTCGGTACCACCACGCTGGTCGTCCAGTTGGTCGACCTCGCCACCGGAGAGGTCCTGGGTGTCGAAACCGCTCTGAACCCCCAGGCTCGCTACGGCGCCGACGTGATGAGCCGCATCCAGTACGACCTGCAGCATCCCGGCGTGCTGACGGCCCTCATCCGCCGTGAACTCGGGGCCATGATCTGGCGTCTGGCCCAGTACGATGCGCTGGAGGAGATCCTCCTGGTCGGCAATACGGCCATGCATCACCTGTTCTGCGGCCTCAGCGTCGAGCCGCTCGCCAGCGTGCCGTTTGAGTCACCCACCCTCGGCGCGGTCTCGTTCAACCCCGTCGAACTGGAGTGGCCCGGTCCCGCCGTCTTCCTCCCGAATCTGGGCGGATTTGTAGGCAGCGACCTGCTCGCCGGCATCGTCGCCACCGGCCTGGACGAGTCCAGCCGTGTCACCGCGCTCTTCGACATCGGCACCAACGGCGAAATCGTCGTAGGTAGCCATCGAAAGATTGTTTGTGCCAGCACGGCAGCCGGTCCCGCCTTCGAAGGCGGACGCATCTCGAACGGCATGCGAGCCGGTACCGGAGCCATCGATAGCGTCCATCCCACCGACAACGGTTTCGAGTGCCGCGTCATCGGCGGAACGCAGGCGCGCGGCATCTGCGGCAGCGGTCTCGTCGACGCCGTAGCTGCTTCAAGACAATTGGGTTACGTCCAGCCGAACGGTCGCGTGACGCTGCAGGGCAAGGTCGTCCAATTGGCCGTCGAGGTGACCCTCACACAGGGCGATTTGCGGGAACTTCAGCTCGCCAAAGGCGCAATGGCGGCCGGTCTGAAGATGCTTTCGGCCCTGAAGCCGGAGAAACTCTACCTCGCGGGCGCGTTCGGAAACTATATTCGCCAGGCCAGCGCAACGGCCATCGGACTGCTGCCGGAAAACTGCCCGGTCGAACCCGTCGGCAATTCCGCCCTGCGCGGCGCGCGCCTGCTGCTGCTGTCGCCAAGTGCGCGGCAACAAAGGCTCAATCGTCTGCTGGAGCGGACAACCCACGTCGAATTGGCGGCCGATCCGGCCTTTCAGGATCTCTTTGCCGAGTCGATGATTCTCGAACCGTACTCCCTAGTGTGATTTGAGTCACGGTTCGCCTCCCCGCAATGAACGACAATAGAAGTATGATTCGTGCGGAAGCCCTTTTTGCCAAGCAGTCCGAGCGATCCTCGTTGGATACTCCGTTAGACCACCTCAAAGCCTGTCACCGGCGCATCGAAGAGCGTCTTGACACCATCGAACGCGCCGCCGCCCGCCTGGATTCCCATCGCGATAGAGCTCTTGAGGCGTTCGAAGGCGCCTTTCATTTCCTGGACACCAGTGGAGTTCTGCACACCGAGGACGAAGAAGTCAGTCTCTTCCCACGGCTGAAACCCCTGCTGGAACCAGGCGAACGTTCCTATCTCGCCGAACTCGAACACGACCACGCCGAAGCCCAGCAGATCTACGCGCAACTCAAAGACGTCTACTCCCACCCTGACAACTCAGCCCAGGTGAAGGAAGTGGTGGCGCGGTTCGTGAAGCTCTACCGTGCGCACATCAAGTCGGAAGACGCGACATTGCAAGGCTACGCCGCACAACATCTACAGCAGGATGCGCTTTTGGCGATCTCGGCCGAAATGAAAGCCCGCCGCAATCCAGCTACCGCGTAAACACAGCAATATACTGTGAGCCCGCCACAGTGTCAGTTGTCTCCAGCAATTTGAATCCGTGCGCCTGCACTTCCGCAATGACAGCATCTTTGTCGATGCGAATATGCTCCATCGGATTCCCCCCCGGCCCCATGGCCCCGGGCCGCCGGTAGTAATCCACCACGGCGAACCGGCCGCCGGGCTTCAGGGCCTTGTGGATGGAGGCCAGCATCTCGGCCGGGTAGTCGTAATGGTGGTAGGCGTCCACCGTCACGGCCACGTCGCAGCAGCCCTCCGGCAGCTTGACGTCCTTCTCGTTTCCTAACACAAAAGTGATGTTTTTAGCGCCGGCATGGCGCTTCCTGGCAGCGCTGAGGAAGTCGTCGAAGATGTCCTCCGCATAGACCTTCCCCTGCTCGCCGACCGAGGGCGCCAGCACGTTCAGCAGCGCGCCGGCTCCCGTGCCGATATCCGCCACCGTCTGGCCCGGTTTGATCTTCAGGACTTTGACGATGGTTTCGGCGTGGATCCGGTCCGGACGATCCGGCGCACCCAGCGTCACGAGCATGCCTTCGCGGCCTTCCGCCGTGCGGTAGCGCGCGTTGGCCTTGTCGGCAACTTGTCCGTAGGCGGCGGCCGCCAGCAGGCACAGGAGAAGAACTCTCACTAAACACCCCTCTCGATCGGTAAGGCCAGCGGCGGTTCCACCATGAACGGCAGTTTGCTCATCTTCTCGACGGCCGCGCGGACGGCGGACTCGGGCGAGTTCTCCAGCGTGATGACGAACGGCAGGTTTTGCTTGTCGAGGTCGGGCAACTGGAGCACGGCGTCGATGGAGATGGAGTGCTCGGCCAGGATCGACGATAGGTCGCGGATGATGCCCGGCTGGTCGGTGATGCGGAAGCGCAGGTACCAGTGGCGATGCTGCCGTCCGATCTCGAGCGGCTTTGCGGCGGCCAGATCCGTATAGGCAAATGGCGGCACGCGATGGGCGGGTTCGGGATGCAGCGAGCGCGCGACGCGCATCAGATCGCTGACGACGGCGACGCCGGTGGGATTCGGGCCCGCGCCGCGGCCGTAGTAGAACGTATCGGCTCCAAACTTGCCGCGCGACCACACGGCATTGTACGCACCCTTCACTCCGGCCATGATGGTCTTCTTCGAGAGCAGGGCAGGGCGGACGGAGACGAACAGGCCGTCTTCCACGCGGCGGGCGGAGCAGAGCAGTTTGATGGTGCAGTCGAGCTGCTTGGCGTAGTGGAAATCGATGGGGCTGATGCGCCGGATGCCTTCCGTCGGGATGTCACCCGGAGTGAGCTGCACGCCGAACGCGAGTGACGCCAGCAGCGCGAGTTTGGAGCGCGCGTCGAAGCCGTCGACGTCGGCTGTGGGGTCCGCTTCGGCGTAACCGAGGCGCTGCGCCTCCGCCAGCACGTCATTGAACGCCGAGCCATTCTCCTCAATCTCGGTGAGGATATAGTTGCTGGTGCCGTTCAGAATGCCGAACAGGGTCTCGATGTGGTCGCCGGCGATGCCTTCGCGCAGCACGGCGTGGATCGGGATGCCGCCGCACACGGAAGCTTCCATGGCGAGGGTGACGCCCTGCGCTTCGGCTTTCTTCCAAATGGAGACGCCTTCCAGCGCCACCAGTTCCTTATTGGCGGTGACGACGGATTTGCCGGCGGCGATGGCGCCTTCCACCACTTCCCGCGCGGTGCCGGTGCCGCCGATGAGCTCGGCCACAATGTCGACGTCCGGATGCGAGACAACTTCGCGCCAGTCGGTGGTGATCAGCTTCGGCGCGAGCCCGGCAGGCAGATTCTTCGACTTCACGCTGCGCGAGCAGACCGCGGTGACATTCAAACGAAAGCCTAGCTTGCGGGCGATCTCATCCGCGTTTTCAGCCAGAATGGTAAGAGTCCCACTGCCGACATTGCCGAGGCCGACGATGCCTAGATTAACGTCCTTCATTAGAAGTAAGTTTAGCAATTGGCGAGGCTTGGCCCTGTGCCTGCTGCCGCTGGCCGGATTTGCGTTCGCGTTTTCGCTGGCGGCGCAGTTCCCGCAAACGCCCAGCGAGGATCCTGAACCAAAGCGCCTGCCAAACGGAAAGCTGCAATCGGAAGAGATCCTGAAGGCCGATTACAAGGCAAACCTCAAGGACCTGGAAGAGCTGCGAAGGCTCACCGGCGCGATTGAGGAGGAGACAAAGAAGAACCAGGGGCACGTGCTGGCGCTCAAGACCTTCAAGGATCTGGATGAGATTGAGAAGATTGTCAAGCGAATGCGGACCAGGATGAAGAGGTACTGAAGTAGTAAACTGAACAGCGATGAGCGCAACGCGAGAAAAAGCCCAACTGATGAGTGCCTCCGAGATCGACCGTACCCTGGTGCGGCTCGCTCATGAGGTGCTGGAAAAAACCATTGACCTCGAAAAACTGGCGTTTATCGGCATCCGGCGGCGCGGGATCCCGATGGCGCAGCGGCTGGCAAAGAAGATCGAAGAGCTCGAGAAGGTGAAGGTGCCGGTGGGTGTCCTGGACATCAAGCTCTACCGGGACGACCTGTCGACGGTGGGTCCGAAGCCTGTGGTCAGCGACACCAAGATCGACTTCTCGGTGCTCGGCAAAGACGTCGTGCTGATGGACGATGTGCTCTATACGGGCCGCACCATCCGCGCCGCATTGGACGCGCTGTTTGAACTCGGACGCCCGGCTCGTGTGCAGCTGCTGGTTCTGATCGATCGCGGCCACCGCGAACTGCCCATTGAAGCGCAGTATGTCGGCCGCAAGGTACCCACCTCGTCGCGCGAAATCATCGAGGTGAAGTTCCAGGAGATCGACCAGCTCGAAAAAGTGCTGCTGGTGGAAAAGGTCGATTGAGGAGGCACGGCGATGCCGAAGGGCCTGCTCGGAATTGAGGGCATCGAGCGCGACGAGATCGAGCAGATCCTCGAGCGCGCCCGCGCCTTCCAGCCTCATGGCGGACAGACGTTCGCCAAAGTGAACACCTGCACCGGCCGTCTGGTGGTGAACATGTTCTTCGAAAACTCCACGCGCACCCGCTCGAGTTTCGAGATCGCCGCCAAACGCCTGGGTGCCGATACGTTGAGCATTACGGCTTCGGGTTCGAGCGTTTCCAAAGGCGAGAGCCTGGTGGACACGATCAACACGCTGGTGGCGATGCGGCCGTCGGCGATTGTGATGCGGCATGCGGCGTCGGGCGCTCCGCACTTTCTGTCGCGCCACCTGACGACGCCCATTGTGAATGCCGGTGACGGTACGCACGAGCATCCCACGCAGGCTTTGCTGGACGCGCGCACGATCCTGGACCGCTGCGGCCGCCTGGAAGGGCTGCGCGTGGCGATCATCGGGGACATCGCGCACAGCCGCGTGGCACGGTCGAACATCCATCTGCTGGCCAAGTTTGGCGTGGACCTGGTGCTGTGCGGCCCGCCCATGCTGCTGCCGCGCGAGATGGCCCGGGTGGCCAGCGGCGTCACGTTGGAATACGATCTGCGGCGGGCGGTGAAGGACGCCGACGTGATCATGATGCTGCGCGTGCAGTTGGAACGGATCCACGAGCCGGCCATGCCCGCAGGCGAGTACTTCCGGTTCTACGGCCTGCGGCAGGAGCACATGGCGCTGGCGCGGCCCGATGCAATTGTGATGCACCCCGGGCCGATGAACCGCGGCCGTGAGATCTCGTCCGAGGTGGCCGACTCGCAGCAATCGATGATTCTCAACCAGGTGGAGAACGGGGTTTCCGTCCGCATGGCCGTTCTGGAAAGGGTGCTGCTGCAGTGAAACTGCTGATCCAAAACGGGCGGGTCATCTGCCCCGAAACCGGCCACGACGCGGTGGCCGATGTGCTGATCGAGGACGGGCGCATTGCGGGTGTAGGTCCGGGGCTCAGCACTTCCGGAGCGGAGGTGATCGACGCGGCGGGCCTGGTGGTGGCGCCGGGCTTCATCGACATCCACGTCCACCTGCGCGAGCCGGGGTTCGAACACGCCGAGACGATAGAGACGGGCGCGCAGGCGGCGGCCGCGGGCGGTTTCACCACCGTGTGCTGCATGCCGAATACGAACCCGGTGAACGACTCGGTGACGGTGACGAAGTACATCGTCGAGACCGCACGCCGCAAGGCGGCGATCAACGTCTTCCCGATCGGCGCCATCACGAAGGGCAGCAATGGCGAGGAACTGGCGTCGATCGGCTCGATGATCGCGGCTGGCGCCGTGGCGATCAGTGACGATGGCAAGCCGGTGATGAACGCGCGGGTGATCCGGCGCGCGATGGAGACGGCGCGGGCGCTGGACATTCCGGTGATCGAGCACTGCGAGGATCTGAACCTCAGTGCCGGCGGCGACATGCACGAGTGCGACGACAGCGTGCGGCTGGGCCTGCGCGGCATCCCCTCGGCTTCCGAGGACGTGATGGTCGCGCGGGACATCATCCTGGCGGAGTTGACCGGTGTTCGGTATCACGTCGCCCACATCTCCACCAAGAATGCCGTGGCGATGGTCGCCTATGCCAAGCAGCGCGGGCTGCGGGTGACGGCGGAGGCGACGCAGCATCATATCGCCCTCGACACGGGGCATATGAAGCCGTACGACTCGGCGTACAAGATGAAGCCGCCGCTGCGCTGCGAGCACGACGTCAAGGCCGTGGTGGATGGGGTGGTGAGCGGAGCGATCGACTGCCTGGCGACGGACCATGCTCCGCACGCGGGCGACGACAAGATGCAGGAATTCGAGCGCTGCCCGTTCGGCATCATCGGGCTGGAGACCGCGCTGGGCGTTTCGCTGGAAGTGCTGGTGCACTCCGGCCTGATCAGCCTGCCGCGGCTGATTGCGCTGTACACGTCGGAGCCGGCGCGGGTGATCGGCTGGAAGAACGAACTGGCTCGTGGCGCACTGAAGCCGGGCTATGTCGGCGACGTCACGGTGTTCCATCCGGAGTATCCGTGGGTCTATGACGTCAAGAACAGCCTGTCGAAGTCGAGCAACACGCCGTTCAGCGGCCGGACGTTCCAGGGTGGGCCCATCCTGACGATCGTCGGCGGCCAGGTGGTATGGCGCGCGGACGGGTTCTGAGCGCAGCGGAAGGGACAGAAAAAGGGCGGGACCTCGATGGAGGCCCCGCCCTTTTTACGTTTGTGCTGAGCTGGACTACCAACTCAGGTTGAGGACGAGCTTCACGAAGCGCGGGAGATTGCGCTGGGTGATGTCGAGCTTGCCGAAGTTGGCGTTGGTCACGTTGGTGCCGTTGCTGGCGAGGCGTGAGAACCAGGGCGTGTTGGTGGCGTTGACCATTTCGCCGCGGAACTGCAGCTTGATGGATTCCGTGAGGCGGAAGTTCTTGGCCACCGAGGCGTCGATGTTCTTGTAGCCGGGGACACGGGCGCTGCCGAAGCGGGTGGGGAAGTCGCGCAGCGTAAAGGGCTCCTGCTGGGCGACGCGCTTTCCGGGGTTGGCCGGATCGTTCCAGAGGTCGACGTTGAAGAGATAGCCCTGCGCCTTCTGCGCATCGGTGGGTTTCCCGTCGCCGGCGACAACCTGTTTGGCATTGGGGTAGTCGAGCGCCCAGCCGCTTTGCAGGGTGAGGTTCCAGTTCAACTGCCAGCCGCCGAGTACGGCGTCGGCGACCTTATTCATGTTGTTGCCGAGGGACCGGCCGCGGCCGAAGGGCAGTTCATAGACGCCCGCGAAGGAGAATTTGTGCGGGACGTCGGTTTCCTGGGCGGAGCGGTTTTCGACGCGGGTGGCGTAGACGTCGTTCAGGTTCAGATCCTGCGGGTTGAGCAGGGTGAGCTGTTCGAGGGTCTTGCTCCAGGAGTAGCTGGCGACGAAGGTGAGGCCGCGGGAGAAGCGCTTGGTGAGGCGCGTCTGCAGGCCGTTGTAGTTCTGGCCGCCGATGGGTAGGTTGTTGATGTTGATGCCCGAGAACTGCGGGAAGGGGAACAGCAGGTTCTGGCGGGGGATGGTGGCGCCGTTGAGGTTGGTGTTGTTCGGGATGCGCCCGGCCATGGGATTGTCGACGCGCGTATTGTACCAGGCGGTATCGATGACACCGGCGGCCGTGCGGCGGCCAAGATAGGCGGCGGGTACGGCGTTGTAGTTGCTGACGTTCATGGGCAGCTTGCGGCTGATGTTGCCGGCATAGCCGATTTCCGCCAGCATGTTGCCGGGCAGTTCGTGCTGGATGTCGAACGAGAACTGGTGGGTATAGGGCAGCGGGCGGTTGAAGTAGTTCACCGTCATCGACTGGCCGAGGAAGCTGGATGCGCCCTGGCTGGCGCCGATGGGGCTGAGCAGCAGGCCGCCGGCCTGGTTTGCAAACGCATTGGTGAGATCCACGGCGGGCTTGTAGCCGCCGTCGGTCGAGGTGATGGCATCCGTGCGCTGGCTGAAGCCCTGGGCCTCGCCGCGTTCGTTCTGGCCGAGGTAGTAGATGCCGTAACCGCCGCGCATGACCCAGGTGGGTGCGATGCGGTAAGCGGCGCCGATGCGAGGCTGCCAGTTGTTCTTGTCCGTGCCGAAGGCCCCGCGGGGCTGGCCGGCGACTCCTGCGAAGGTGGGTACACCGACGAGCGAGAGCCCGGAGACCTGGGAGGCCAGGGGGCTGGGAGTGGCGAAGTTGAAGGCGCCGAGCATGCGGTTGTAGCGCTCGACCAGGGGCTGCTCATAGTCCCAGCGCAGGCCGAAGTTCAGGGTGAGGCGGTTGTTGACGCGCCAGTCGTCCTGAACGAAGGTGGCGAAGTAGTAGTTGCGGTAGGCGGGGTCGATGTTGCGTTCGACGTAGGCGGTGTTGGGCGCGCCCAGCAGGAAGCTGGCGATCTCGTTGCCGCTAATGGCATCGGGTTGCAGCGCCTTCCCCTGGGTCCATGCGCGGCTGAAGCCATACACGCCGCTGGAGGCGCCGGGGTTGTTGGAGTTGTCGTGGTAGCGGCGGGCTTCTCCACCGAACTTCAGGGTGTGGTTGCCGTGCACGACGTTCAGGTTCGGCTGCAGGGTGTAGGTGTCGGAGGGCGAAGCGTTGAACACGCTGTTGCCGGAGCCGATGGACTGGTAGGTGTCGCTGAAGTCGAAACGCGGGTACTGGAAGCGGGTGAGCTGCGACACGAGGTTCGCGGCGAAGCCGAGTTGGGCCGGGTTGTAGTTAGCGCCGAAACTGTTGCCGCTGGAAGTCTCCCAGCGGGCGAGGCCGCCGCGCAGGTTGAAGGTCATTGTCGGCGAGAGGATGGTGGTCCAGTCGGCGACCCAGTTGCGGCCGTTGCGGATGAGGGGCGCGTTGCCGGTGGGCTCGGCGGCGTTGGAGCCGTTCCAGACGAGGGCGCGGTATTCGGAGAACGGCGCCTGGCCGTAGCGGAAGTAGACCGTGTTGCGGTCGTTCAGGCGGTAGTCGAGACGGCCGTTCCAGGCGTTCATGTCGGCGACCCAGCGCGAGGGGTAGATGTAGTTGTTGATGCGCGCGGGGCCGGTGCCGGGGGCGTTGGGCGAAGGATAGTCCTTCAGGACATTGGCCGCGACGGGGTTGATGCGGTTGGAGGGGATGATGTTGCCGGCGAAGGGGGTGCGGTTGCCGGCCGCGTCGGTGGTCAGGGGGTCGTAAATAGTGACCCCATTGTTCTGGGCATTCAGCAGCCCAGAGAAGTTACCGGTGCGCCAGGCATCGAGGGGGAAGGTGACGGCGCCGGGATCGGCGGAGCGCTGCCGAAGTCCCTCGTAGGAGAGCAGGAAGAAGAGCTTGTTGCGGCCGTCGAAGACCTTCGGGATGAAGATGGGACCACTGGCCTGGAAGCCAAAGGTATTGATGTTCATCGGGGGCTTCTTCTGACCGGCGGAGTTCAGTTCCGACTGGTTGGCGTTGAGCTCTTCGGCCTGAAAGTACTCATAGGCGGTGCCGTGGAAGGCGTTGCCGCCGGACTTCGAGACGATGGTGACGATGCCGCCGCCGGTGCGGCCGTACTGCGAGTCGTAGGTGTTGGTGAGGACCTTGAACTCCTGGACGGCTTCCATGGAGGGCACGCCGATGACGTTGCGGTTGCCGCGCACGTTGCTGATGCCGTCGATGAGGACTTCGTTATCGCCCTTTTTGCCGCCGTTGATGGAGAAGCCGGACATGCCGCCGGTGTCGAAGGCGCGCAGGTAGCGCCAGTCGCCGGTCTTCACGACGCCGGGCATGGCCCAGGCGATCTGGAAGGGGTTGCGGCCCTGGGTGGGCAGGTTGGCGATGAGCTGGTTGGAGACGATCTGGCTGCGCGAGGCGGTCTCGGTCTGAAGTTGCGAGACATCGGCCTGCACGCTGACGCTTTGCGTCATGTCGCCCACTTCGAGGGCGACGTCGGCGCGGGCTTTGTCCTGGGCCTGGAGAATGATGTTCTGGCGAGAGTACTTCTTGAAGCCGGCGCGTTCGATGGTGAGGGTGTATTTGCCGGAGACGACAAACGGGAACAGGTAGTTGCCCTGCTCGTTGGTTTCAGTGGTGGTGGAGACGTTGCGCTCCACGCTGGTGAGGACGACGGTGACGCCGGGGATGGGAGCGCCCACCGGATCGCTCACCACGCCGGCGAGACTGGCTCGCACCTCCTGAGCATATGTGGGGATGGCCGCGAAGACAGCGGCGGCTAGAAGCATTCGAAGGTTCTTTTGCATGGTTCCTCTGCACGGAAGAAAGCTGGACTACGTACGTGGCCCCAGCTTTTGTTCTGGGTAGAGACTATCATACTTGAGGCCCTTGAGAATGAATAGGATACGGAGGTATTGAATGCGGGCTCGGCAGATGGCTGGGAAGCTGAAGAACTTCAAGGAGAAGCGGGCTGCGAAAGAAGAGGCGAAGATTGGATTGGCTGTTTGATTGGCGAAGCGTGCTGGTGGGTTGCGCGGAACTGCCGGTTCGATATGTTCTTTAGAGAGGAGGCATCTCGGACTTTCAGGGCTTATGTTCTGTGAGAATACAATTCTTCCGCTTCCAGCGAGGAACGGGAACAATGATTGCAGATTTTCTCTCGTGCGACCGGCGACTGCCCGATGAGTGAGTCAGATGAAGCGCGAGCGGACAATCCTGGCCATCCTCCTCCTCGCCGGGGGTTGTCCGCTCGCCACCAAGGCCCAGGATGGTGGAGAGCCTGTGCTGCGGCTCAAATCCCATGCGGCATTCTCCGGTGTCGAGACCGAGGCTGGGACGGTGCGGCGCATGGAGCCTGGGCGGAGGCATCAGGTTGTCCAATTCATGGAAGAACCCACGGGAGGTATGCTGGCTGCGCTGCGGGCCGGCGGGTTCCGGGTGTTGGGTTACATCCCGGATCATGCGCTGCTGGTCAGCGGCCCGGATGGGTTCGATTTCCGCGATTGGCCGGTGCGGCAGGTTGGCGCGTTGCGGGGGACGGATAAGGTGAGTGAGTGGCTTGGGTCGACGAGAGTCGAGTCTGCTGTTGTGGAGTTTCATCCGGATGTCACGGATGGGGTAGCCCGGGTCATTGTCTTCGGCTCTGAACTGGAACTCATCGAGAATCCCGATCTGGCGGCCCACCAGTTGATGGTGCGAGGGCTAGCTTCGGAGCTGCGAGCGCTGGCGGAGTGGGACGAGGTGGCGCGGGTTTTCCCTGCGTCCGGCGAACTGCAACGGGGCGAACGGGTGGTTGCCTGCGAGCATGGGGGGCTTGGGCCTGAGGGCTTGCAGGTGGCGGTGAATCTGGTGGCTACGTATGGGGATGGTTGGGATGGTCCCGGCTTGGGGGCCGCATCCTTGTACTACTATTTCGGCCGGATGCCGGAGGGGTTGCCCGCCGCCGATGTTCAGAGGGAATTGCTGAACGCGCTGGGGCAGTGGTCGAGCGTAGTGCAATTGCATTTCACGCAGTCGTTTACTGCCAAGTTGCGGAGGCAGGTGGAATTCGAGTGGTTGTCGGGCAGTCACGGAGACGGGTATAGCTTCGACGGGCCCGGCGGGCTGCTGGCTCACAGTTTCTACCCCCCGCCGAATGCGGAGCCCATTGCGGGGGATCTGCATTTCGACGCGGCAGAGGCGTGGAAGATCGGCGCGGATATCGATATCTACTCGATTGCGCTGCATGAGTTAGGGCATGTGTTGGGCCTGGGGCACAACGACGATCCGAACTCGGTGATGTATCCCTACTACCGGAGGGTGAATGGTCTGCGCCCGGCGGATGTCGCGGAGATCCGGAAGCTATATGCGGCGGCGACGCAGACGGCGGAGCCCGTTGCGCCGCCGGCTCAACCGGTTGTCCCGCAGGTGCCGGTGTCGCCCGCGACTCCAGATCCGGCGCCGAAGCCAGCCCCGGCCACGCCGGTGGGGGACAGGACGGCTCCGTCGGTGACGATCACAGCGCCGTCGTCGCCGGTGAGTGTCACGACCGCGAGCAGCGTGAGTGTGCGCGGGATCGCGTCGGACAACGTCGGAGTCGTGAAGGTGAGTTGGAGCAGCAGTGCCGGGACCGGCGGGGATGCCGTGGGCACGGCCAGCTTCGCGGCAGGGCCGATCGCGCTCTACAAAGGGATCAACACGATCACGGTGCGAGTGTGGGATGCTGCCGGGAATCAGGGTTGGCGGAGTGTCACGGTCACGCGCAAGTAATAAGATATTGGCATGCTCGACCAGGTGCCGCTTGGCGGTTTACAGTGGCCTCTTGAAGCGCTTGCCCTTCTCTTCCTGCTCGCTGGTTTGATGCTGCCGCTTGTCCAGTGGAGCACACTGCCCGAACGAATCCCCAGTCATTTCAACATCATGGGCCGGCCCGACCGATGGGGTGGACGGTGGGTGTTCATCGGGTTCGCCTGCCTGCAGTTATTCATTTACGGGATGTTTACCGTGCAGGGGCACACCCTGGATTACCTGGCTGGATCAGGCCTGCCGTTCAACGCCATCAGCTTCCTGCTGCTGTGGACGAAACTGGTGATTGAAGGACTGTTTCTGTACCTGATCTGGACCATGATCCGCGTGGCGCGCGCACAGGCGGAGAAGGCGAACATCGTGCTGATGCTGCTGTTCTCCGCGCTGCTGGTTGTGCCGATCCTGCTGATCAGGGTCAAGTAACTGGCTGCCCATCCACCGGCAGAAAGGAAGCCGGCCAGGGGGCCGTCTGCGGACGAGGGCGTCCGCCCTCCTGGCCGTTTTTGTCACGAAACTTGGCTGGTGGCGTGTTAGCCCAGCAGCTTTTCCATCTTCGAGCCGGACCGGACGATGGTCTGGTTCCGCTCGGGTCCCGTGGAGACGCAGCCGACTTCGACGCCGCTCTTCTCTTCCAGGAACGCGATGTAGTCCTTGGCTTCCTTGGGCAGTTCGTCGTAGGAGGTGACGTTGGCGGTGGGTTGAGACCAGCCGGGCAGTTCCTCGTAGACGGGCTCGATCTTCTCCATCAGGGCGTTCTCGGGCGGCATGGTGTCCATCAACTCGCCGTTTACTTTGTATGCGGTACAGACCTTGATGGAGGGGACGCCGTCGAGCACGTCGAGCTTGGTGACGATGAGCGAATCGAAGCCGTTCACCATGGCGGTGTAGCGGAGCAGGGGCGCGTCGAACCAGCCGCAGCGGCGTGGGCGTCCGGTGACGGAGCCGAATTCGCGGCCGGCCTGGCGGATGCGCTCGCCTTCGGGACCGAAGTCCTCGGACGGGAAGGGGCCGGCGCCGACGCGGGTGATGTACGCCTTGGAGACGCCGAGGATGCCGTCGATCTTGGTGGGCGGGACGCCCGTGCCGGTGCAGGCGCCGCCGGCGGCCGCGCTGGAGCTGGTGACGAAGGGATAGGTGCCGAAGTCGATGTCGAGCATCGTGCCCTGGGCGCCTTCGAACAGGACGCGCTTGCCAGCGGCAATGGCGTCGTTGAGCAGCTTGGCGGTGTCGCAGACGACGGGCCGGATACGCTCCGCCATCGCCTTGTAGCTTTCGCGGATCTCTTCTATTTTCAGGTCGTTGGCGATGCCGAAGGCCTTGGCCGTGGTGGCCTTGTCCTCGCCCAGGAAGTCGTAGAGCTTGTCGAAGACAGCGGGGTTGAGCAGGTCGGCCATGCGGATGCCGCGGCGGCCGATCTTGTCCTCATAGCAGGGGCCGATGCCGCGGGAGGTGGTCCCGATGGCGGTACGGTCCTCGCGGCCCTCGCTCACCTTCTCCACCATGCGGTGGAAGGGGAAGATGATGTGGGCGCGGTTGGAGATGTGGATCTGGCCGCGGACATCAACGCCCGCCTTCTCCAGCATTTCCATCTCATCCAGGAGGGCCTGGGGGTCAACGACAACACCATTGCCGATGACAACCTGGACTCCGGGGTGAAGTACACCGCTGGGGATGAGTTTGAGGACGAACTTCTTGTCGCCCACTTGTACGGTGTGGCCGGCGTTATGGCCGCCCTGGTAGCGAGCGACGACATCAAAGTTCTCGGAAAAGAGGTCGACGATCTTGCCCTTGCCCTCGTCGCCCCACTGCGCGCCCAACACAATCAGATTGCTCATTGTTCTAGGACCAAACTTATTATTGTATCGCAGGGTGGCCGGGAAGCCCCGAATTGAAGCAGGCAGGGGGCCTCATGGTAATCTCTCTTTGTGACGAAGTTGTGTGACGTGTTCCTCTCGCAGGGCGAGACCGGCTTTACCGACGTGCTGCGCAGCGTGTCGATGAGCCGCCTGCGCACCTTCCAAATCTATGAGCACATTAAGGTGCGAACGCGGCTGGTGAAGCTGAATAGTGAGAACCTGCGCAAGGCGGCGCCGCGTCTCTGGGCGCGCCTGTCCGAGCAGGATGAAGACCTGGCGGCCGACCTGTCGCAAGCGATCCTGGTGTCGCACCTCGACATGATCATCGCCGCGCTGGACCTGCTGGGGGTACCTCACCAGGATGGGTTCTTCGCCAAGGACGCGGATGTCAGTACTTATCTGACGGAAGGCTGGCAGCAGCGTGCTTTCGACGCGCTGAAGGGCAAGTACCCGGCGGCCGTGCTGAAGTTCTATCTGAACCATTTGGCTGTGGAAACCGGGCACTCCGACGTAGTTTTCGAACCTCAGCTGTAGGAGCCCGCGGTTCCCGGACGGGAGAGATCTGGACATGACCGCCATCGAAGCCATCCGCAGCGGAGATCTGGAGGCGTTGAAGGCCGTGTTGGCCGCCGACGCGGCTGCTGTCGACGAGCGCGACGAGAGCGGCGTCCCGGCCGCGATGCTCGCTTTATACTTCCGCCAGCGAGCCTGCGCCGATGCCCTGATTGAAGCGGGCGCCGCGGTGGATCTCCCCCTGGCCTGCGCCTTGGGCATGACCGAGGAGGTTGTGCGCTTCCTGGATGCCGGTCCGGAGCTGCTGGCCCAACGGACGGCGGATGGCTGGACGCCCCTGCATCTGGCTGCCTTCTTTGGACAACCGGCGGTGGCGGGTTTCCTGCTCTCGCGCGGCGCCGATCCGCTGGCGCGAGCCACGAATAAGATGGAAAACCTGCCCATCCATGCGGCGGCCGCGGCCCGGCAGGCGGCGATCGTCGAGATGCTGCTGGAGGCAGGGACTCCCGCCAATGCCAGGCAGCACGGCGGTTACACAGCCCTGCACAGTGCCGCGCAGAATGGCGACCAGGCCACCATGAACGTCCTGCTGCTTCACGGCGGGGATATGAATCTGGCTTCCGATGACGGCAAGACTCCTGCTCAGCTTCTGCCTGCCGCTTAGCCTGTACGGGCAGTGCGCGGCGCCGGCCAACGGGCTGAGCACCGCGTTCACCTGCACGGTTACGGCTGAGCGATTGATTGCTCCCGTGAAGGTCTATCTGGCTGAGCGCGTGAAGGGCGGGGAGATCGAGGCAGGGAAGGGCCGCGTGGTGGCGCACAACAAGGCCGAGACCGTCGCAGTCTGGATCACCGAGGGAAAGAACGGCGAAATCAAACTGCGCGTCGAGGTGCGGCCGGCGGATTCGGCTCCGCTGCTGGGCGAATCGGCCGATGCGGCGCGCGCTCTACAGCGCTATCTCATGCGCGCGTTACAATAGTTGTTTCACCCCAAATGCTGGATTCCACGCTGTCTGAATTGGAAACGCGGGCGGTGTCGCTGATAGAAGCGGCCGCCGATGCCGAAGCCCTGGAGACCGCACGCGTCGAGTTTCTGGGCCGCAAAGGCTCGCTGGCGAACATCGGCAAGGACATGGGCAAGATGGCCCCCGAGGACCGGGCTCGTGTCGGTAAGCTGTTGAACGCGGTGAAGCAGAACCTGGAGTCGCGCTACGAGTCGCGCAAGGCGGCCTTTGAACGCGCGGCGCTGGATGCTCGGCTGGGTGGCGAGTGGCTGGACCTGACGATGCCCGCTCCTGGCGCGCGGCCCGGCTCGCTGCATCCGCTCACCCTGATCCAGAAAGAGCTGGAGGAGTTGTTCACCTCGCTCGGCTTCGCCGTCGTTGATGGTCCCGAGGTGGAGACGCCCTGGCACAACTTTGATGCGCTGAATATTCCACCCTCGCATCCGGCGCGCGACGCGCAGGATACGTTCTGGCTGGAGGATACGCTGCTGCTGCGGACACACACGTCGCCGGTGCAGGTGCGGGCGATGGAGAAGTTCGGGGCGCCGCTGCGGATTATTGCTCCGGGGCGGGTGTTCCGCAACGAAGAGGTGGACGCCAGCCACGAGCACACCTTCTACCAGTTGGAAGGCATGATGATCGACCGCGACGTGAGCGTGGCGCACATGCTGTATTTCATGAAGTCGCTGCTGACGGCGATTTTCAAGAAAGACGTGGAAGTGCGGCTGCGGCCCGGGTTCTTCCCGTTCGTCGAGCCGGGCTTTGAGCTCGACATCCAATGCCTGATCTGCGGCGGCCCGGGCTGTCCGGTGTGCAAGCAGAGCGGCTGGGTGGAACTGCTGCCGTGCGGGCTGGTGCATCCGAACGTGCTGCGGTCGGGCGGCATCGATCCGGACGAGTGGAGCGGGTTCGCCTTCGGACTCGGCCTGACGAGGCTCGTGATGATGCGTTACGGCATCGACGACATCCGTCACCTGGCCAGCGGAGATCTCCGCTTTCTGCAGCAGTTTTAGTCAGCGAGGAACGTCGAAGTGAAGTTCTCCTATAACTGGATTCATGAGCTGACTGACGGCCTGGGGATCGACCCGCCGAAGTTGATGAAGCTCATCACGATGAAGACCGCGGAGTGTGAGGGCGTGGAAGCGCACGCTCCTTGGCTGGCGCAGGTTTGCGTGGCGCGGGTGATGTCGGTGGAGCCGATCGAAGGCAGCCACAATGTGAAGGCGCTGGTGGATGCGGGCCCCGTGCACGGGCAGAAGCAGGTGGTGTGCGGCGCTCCGAACTGCCGGCCGGGCGTGCTGACGGCGTATGTGCCGTCGGGCGTGACGGTGGCGGGCGGGAAAGAGATCCGCAAGGCCACCATCGGCGGCGTGGAAAGCGATGGCATGCTGGCGTCCGGCGACGAACTGGACCTCAATCGCGACCATGCGGGGATTCTCGAGCTGTCCGGCGTCGAGCCGGGCGAACCGATTCCCGGCTGCGCGCCCGACGCCGTGATCGAGGTGGACAACAAGAGCCTGACGCACCGTCCGGACCTGTGGGGCCACCACGGAATGGCGCGTGAGGTGGCGGCGATCTCGGGCGTGAAGCTGAAGGATCCGGTGGATCTGACGCTGATCCCTCAGGGCGAGCCGGCCTGGCACGTGGATATCCGCGACTTCGAGCTGTGCCCGCGGTACTCGGCGCTGGTGTTCGAAAACGTCAAGGTGGGGCCGTCCCCGCTGTGGCTGCAGCAGCGGCTGGAGGCGGTGGGTTTGAATCCCATCTCCAATGTTGTCGACGTCACGAACTTCATCATGGCGGAGCTGGCGCAGCCGATGCACGCGTTCGACGCGGACTGGCTGCACGGCAACACGATCATGGTGCGCCGCGCCGGTGAGGGCGAAGTCTTCAAAGCACTCAACGACGAGTCGTACACGCTGAACACGTCGAACCTGGTGATCGCGGATGCCAACGGCGCCGTGGCGCTGGCGGGCGTGATTGGCGGAGCCGGGTCCGCCATCAACGACAAGACGACACGGATCGTGCTGGAGAGCGCGAATTTCCAGGCGGCCAATATCCGCATGACGTCGTCGGCGGTGAAGATCCGGACCGATGCCTCGATGCGGTTTGAGAAGGCGCAGGATCCGCTGAATACGGTGCGGGCGCTGGCGCGTGCGGTGGCGCTGCTGCAGGAAGTGGCGCCGGGCTGCCGGCTGGTGGGCGGCCTGGTGGATAGCTGGCAGGCTGCCGCGGTGGCCCCGCCTATCGAATTGCCGATGACGTGGCTGGTGCGCAAGCTGGGCCGGCCGATCGGCGCGGATGAGGTGCGCGGGATTCTGGAATCGCTGGAGTTCCTGGTGGATGAGACGGCTCCGGGCGTGTTCTCGGTGACCGTGCCGACGTGGCGCGCGACGAAGGACATCACAATCAAGGACGACCTGCTGGAAGAGGTGGGCCGGATGATCGGGTATGCGACGGTGCCGCCGGTGGCTCCGCTGCAGCCGGTGAAGCAGCCCTGGGTGAATGAGGAGCGCGTGTTCCACCATTCCGTGCGGGAGCTGGTGGCGGCGCAGGGATTTACGGAATCGTACAACTACTCGTTCCTGAGCGAGGATGCGGCGCGGCAGTTCCATTTCGAGCCGGGCGCGCACCTGCGGGTGATCAACCCGATCAGCAGCGAGCAGAGCCTGATGCGGCTGAGCCTGCTGCCGGGCATCCATCGGAACATCGTCGAGAACGCGAAGCGGTATGAGGAGTTCCGGCTGTTCGAGATCGGCAATGAGATTCACAAGCGGGGTCCGGGCGAGCTGCCGAACGAGGTGCCGCACCTGATGGCGGCGCTGTACAGCAAGGGAGACGGCAAGGCAGGGTTGTTCGAGCTGAAGCGGCTGGCGGAGTGCGTGATGCCGGGCTGTACCGTGACTCCGGCGGAGGCTGGGCCGAACCAGCATCCGGCGCGCTGTTCTTCGATTGAGTGGCGCGGCGAGGCCGTCGGCACGCTGTATGAGCTGCATCCGTCGCTGATGGATGCGGGCCGGGCGGCGATCCTGGACGTGAACCTGGCGGTGCTGTTCAAGCTGGGGCCTGCGCCCCGGCGGTATAAGCCCCTGCGGCGCTACCCGACCAGCGAGTTCGACCTGTCGGTGGTGGCCGGGCTGCGGGATCTGTGCGGCACGCTGGAGACGAAGATCCGGAAGGCGGCCGGGCCGCTGTGCGAGAAAGTGCGGTTCCTGTATGCGTACCAGGGCAAGCCTCTGGCGGACGATCAGCAGAGCCTGAGCTTCCGCGTGACGGCGGGGGCGGCGGATCACACGCTGTCGAACGAAGAGGTGACGGGCATTCGCAACGCGATCATTGCGGACCTGGCGTCGGCGGGGTATGAGCTGCGGTAGGGCTGCTTCGAGACTGGTTTAGAAATGCGAAACCCGCCGGAGCAATCCGGCGGGTTTCGTGTTTGTTCGACTGAATTCAGAGGGTGAAGTTAGCGTCCACGATGGCCGCCACCACCACCACCGCCGGAGTGACCGCCTCCGCCGCCCGAGAACCCACCCGAGGAGCGTCCGCCGCCACCACCAGAGAAGCCGCCGCCGCCGGATGAGCGTCCGCCGCCGGAGAATCCGCCACCACCGCCGAAGCCGCGGCTGGGGGCCGAGAAGCCGCCACTGCTGCTGCCGCCGCCGCCGAAGCTGCGCGGGCTGGAGAACGATCCGGACGAAGATCCGGAGGAGAAGTTCTGCCGCTGCGCGGGGGCCGAGCGGGGCGATGAGAAGCCGCCGCCGTTGCTGCCGCCGCTGCGCGGGGCCGAGTAGCTGGAGCCACCCGAGCGCTCGTTGGAGCGAGTGCTCCAGGAACCCTGGGAGGAGCTGAAGCCACGGCCGCTCTGCATTTCGGAGCCGCCGCCACGCGTGCCGCCAAAGTTCGAGCTGTTCGGAGAGGACATGCGAGGCGAACCTGAGTCGCCGCGGCTGTTCGTTCCGAAGTTGGAGCGTCCGCCCTGCTGGCCGCGGTTGCCGTCGCCGAAGCTGCGCCAGCCGCCGTTATTGCCGCCGTTGGCGTTCGACGAGCGGCCCGTGGCATTCTCGCGTCCACCACCGCCGCGGTTGTTGTCGCCGGAGCTTCTCCAGCCGCGGTTGCCGCCGTTGTTTCCGTTGTACTGCGAGCCGCCGTTGCGAGGCGAATCGTAGCGGCTGCCGTAGTTGTTGCGGCCGCCGTTGGCGAATCCGCTGCCGTAGTTGCCGCGCCCGCCGTTCGAGTAACCGCCGCCACTGAAGCGGCTGGCTACGTTGCGGTTCGGGTAAGCGACGCCCCAGCGGTGACCCGGGTTGTGCGCCCATGCGGCGCTTCCGGAGTAGCCCCGGCCGTAGTAGCCGCGGTACCCGCCGTAGTCATAGCCCCGGTAGCCGTAGTGGTTAAAGAAGCTGAAGTTCAGGGAGATCCCGCGGCCAAACCAGCCGCAGTTCCAGCCCCAGCCGCCCCAGCCGCCCCACGACGGGTAGTAGGAGCTCATATAGAGCCCCGGGCCCCAGCCGTAGCCGAACGAGAACCAACTGGGGTACCAAAGGTCCGGGTAGTAGCCATAGGCGGGCGCGCCCCAGACGTAATTGGGCTGATAGACAGGGACGTAGATCACCTGCGGATCGGCCGGCATGATCTGGATCACGTTCTGGCCATCCTGCGATTCGGTGGTGACGACCTGCTGCTGGGAATTGGTGAGCTTGCCGTTGGCCCGGGCACGCGAGCGCAGATCCTGCACGGCGCCCATGACATCGGCCTGTTGGGCCAGGAAGGCGTTGCCGAGGTCAGTGGTCCAGCGGATGTCGTTGGCCAGCAGGCCGAGTGCATCCGGGAAGGCGACCAGGGCCTGGACGCTGGGGTCCCAATTCTGTTGCTTGGCGGCATCGATCAACTGCGAGCCCGAGAGATTCTTGTTCTCAGCCAGCCACTGATGGGCCTCGACGATCTCGAGGGGGTAGGTGCTGGCGGCCAGCACTTGGCTGAGCAGGGGATCGGGGTACAGCGCGATTGGCGCCACAAGGTTGCTCAACTGCTGTTGGGACAGCTGAGGAACGGACTGCTGCACATCCGGCGGCGGGGCCGAGGCCGAATCCGCCGGTTCCTGGGCGTAGCTCACGGGCAGAGCGACCAGCAGCGCGAAGAGAGCCGCTACCGTACGCTGGGTTGCTGTCCGACTCCACAGTGAACTCATTTTCTTCCACCTTTCCAATGCCTCACAGAAGGCGTCGCAATTCTTAGTGCAAGCCAAGGGCCATAAGCTAAGTATTGAGAAATCGGCTACTTCCGATATGCGTTTGGCTGGCGGCCCGGCTGAAAACCACCAGTGAGGTTGGGATCGGCCACCCGGTCATTTAGAAACCGGGCGACTTGCCCGGTCGATCTTACGTGCCTCGTCTTCCTGACCACAGCATGCCATTGTCCCGCGAGCCCCGGAATTCCCTGGATCTTCTCCTTCGTCAGGCCGAGACCCGGTAGGCGGCGTGCCCGTTCTTCCAGAAGTATTTCTCCGCCGCCGCCGGACCCTTGGCTGCGAAGTAGCTCTGAACGACACCAAGGATTTGAGGGTAAGGCGCGATCAGATCGCTGACGGGCCAGTTGCTGGCGTAGACGAGGCGGTCTTCGCCAAACGCGGCCCAGAGCTCGTCCAGAGAATCCTGGTAGAAGGCCGCATCCAGCGGGACCCGGCCGTCGACCCGCCGGAGCACTCCGGAAACTTTGCCGTACACGTTGGGACGGCTCCTGAGGGCCAAGAGGGCGGAGGGGTCCTTCGGAGCGTCATTCGGCAAATGGTTGAGTACGATGCGGAGGCCGGGTACGCGGTCAGAGAGGCGGGCCGTATCCGCGTAGGGTGCGGGGCCGCCCAGGACGTCGAGTCCAAGGCCGGCATCGGCCAGGCGCTTCATGTCCGCCAGGAATGCCGGGTTTTCGACTTCCTTTGAGAGCAGTGCTCCGCCGATGCGGATGCCGAGGAACAGGCGATGCTTGCGGAAGCGATCGAGGTTCGCGGCGAAGTCGGGACGGCCGGGGTCGAGGTGACCGACGAAGCCGCGGATGATCGGATGGTGCTGCGCCAGGTCGAGGATCCACTGGTTGTCCTCCAGCCACGGGCTGGCCTCGACCACGATGGTGCCCTCGACGCCGAGTGGTGCAGTGAGCTTCTGAAATTCGGGCGGCAGCACGGTGCGGTAAAGCGTCTGGTTGTCCTTGGAAGGCCAGGGGATGCCCTGCGCGCGCGAGGGGTCGTAGAAGTGCGTATGCGTGTCGAGGATCCGCTGCCTACCCGCGAAGGCGGGCAGTGCGGCGGCGGTGCCAAGGAACGTGCGACGGTCCATCTCGACCTCGAGTGTATCGAGCCCAAGGCCGGCTAGGCAGTGAGGTCAGTCAAACGCGGCAGGCGGCCGCTGCTGTCGCCAAGCGATTCCGCCTTGACGCCCATGGTGTCGAGCATCGAGAGGAACAGGTTGTTCAGCGGCGTCTCCTTGGGGTACTTCACGTGGCGGCCCATCTTGAACGCGCCATTCGCGCCGCCGGCCAGCAGCAGCGGGAGATCGTCGTGGGCATGGGCATTGCCGTCGCTGAGGCCGCTGCCATAGACGATCATCGTGTGGTCGAGCATCGTGCCATCGCCGTCGGGCAGCGACTGCAGCCGCTTGAGGAAGCCGGCGAACAGCTCGGCATGGAGACGGTTGATCTTGGCCAGCTTGTCGATCTTCTCCTGGTTGCCCATGTGGTGCGAGATGCCGTGGTGGGCGTCTGGCACTCCGATGGAGCGGTAGGTGCGGTTGCTGCCCTCGCGCCCGACCAGATAGGTCGCGATGCGGGTGGAGTCGGTCTGGAACGCCACGGTCATCAGGTCGAACATCAGGCGGGCGTATTCCTCGAAGGTGACCGGGACTCCGGCGGGCTTGGGCATACTGGGGTCGTTCGACTTGTTGTCGCGGTTCTCGAAGTCCTGCTTCTCGGCGATCTGGATGCGGTGCTCGATCTCGCGGACCGAGCCGAGGTACTCATCGAGCTTGAGTTGATCGGTGGCGCCCAGGGAGCGGCGGAGCTTCGACGCATCCTCGAGGACGAAGTCGAGCAGGCTGCGATCCTGTTTCGCGAGCTTGAGGCGGGTGGCGCGGTCGTGCAGTTCGCCGTCGCCGAAGAGACGCTCGAAGACGGCGCGCGGGTTCAGTTCGGGCGGCAGTGGCGTCTGTTCCGAGCGCCAGGAAATGGAGTTGGTATATGCACAGCTATAGCCGCTGTCGCAGTTGCCCACCAGGCCGCCGCCTTCCAGTCCGAGTTCGAGGGAAGGGAAGCGGGTGCCCTGGCCAATGGCCTGGGCGGCTACCTGGTCGACGGAGACTCCGTTGTGAATGTCGGCGCCTTCGGTCTTGCGGGGATGGAAGCCGGTGAGGTAGGACGCGGCGGCGCGGGCGTGATCGCCGGGGCCGTCGCCCAGGGCGCGGCCGTTGTTCTGTGTGAGCCCGCTGAGGACCATGATCTGTTCGCGGACGGCGGCGAAGGGCTCCAGCGCGCCGTTGAGGGCGAAGTCGCGGCCTTCGGCCTCGGGCGTCCAATGCTTCATCACAATGCCGTTGGGGACGTAGACGAACGCCATGCGCAGGGGGGCTGCCTTGGCGGCTCCGCGAGCCAGGGCCGGCACCATGGCATCAAGGGCCGGTAGGGCGAGGGCGGATCCGAATCCGCGCAGCAGGGTACGGCGCGACAGCGCCTTCTTACTCAGCAGCATTGGGTTTTTCCTTGGAAGCCGGTTTCGCCGGAGGTGGCGGGCCTTCGCTGGTAATCTGCGTCGCGCGCCGCATGCGGAAGGGCGCGCTGTTGGCGATGCCCAGGACAATCGAAGAGATCTGGTAGTTGCCCTGGGCCGCATCACGGGCGATGGCGCGGATGAGCGGTTTGTCGGTTCGTTCCACACCGCGGCCGAGAGCGTAGGTCATCAGCTTCTCGGTGAAGCAGAGCACGAATTCCTGCGGATTGTCGCGGAGGATCTTCTTCAACTCGGCGGCGTTGTTGAAGGACGAGCCGGACGGGAGCTTGCCGCTGGAGTCGATGGGGAAGCCGCCGTCTTTGGTGCGGAAGTGGCCGATGGCGTCGTAATTCTCCAGGGCGAAGCCAATGGGGTCCATCTTGGCGTGGCAGGCGGCGCACGACGGATTGGCGCGGTGCTGCTCCAACTGCTGGCGCATGGAGACCGTCGTGCCGAGACCCGCCTCCTGTAGCGGCGGCACGTCGGGCGGCGGCGGAGGCGGCGGAGCGCCCAGTAGATTCTCCAGGACCCACTTGCCGCGGATGACGGGTGAGGTGCGTGTGGGATAGGAGGTGACGGTGAGGACGCTGGCCATGGTCAGGACGCCGCCGCGGCTGCCGTCGGGCAGCTCCACGCGGCGGAACTTGCGGCCCTCGACGTTGGGGATCCCGTAGAACTTCGCCAGGCGTTCGTTGAGGAAGGTGAAGGGAGCGTCGAGGAAATCGACCACGCTGGCGTCGGAGGCGAGCAGGGCTTCGAAGAAAAGCTCCGTCTCGCGGGTCATGTCCTGACGCAGTCCCTGGTTGAAGCCGGGGAACTTTTCGGGATCGGGCTTCATGGCGGCCAGGTTGCGCAGGTGCAGCCACTGGCCGGCGAAGTTTTCCGTCAGCGCGTGCGCCTTGGGGTCCTTCAACATGCGCCGGATCTGCGCTTCGAAGACTTCGGGTTTGTTCAGTTCCCCGCGTTCGCCCAGGCTCAGCAGGGTTTCATCGGGAAGGCTGCTCCAGAGGAAGAACGACAGGCGCGAGGCCAGTTCGAGGCTGCTGAGGGGGTAGGTGGAGCCGGGCTTGGCGGCGGCGGGGTCCTGCTCGACACGGAAGAGAAAGTTGGGCGAAACGAGGATCGCCTTGAGGCCGAGTTCGATGCCGCCTTCATATTCGCCGGAGTCCTGGCGGCCCATGCGGTAGAAGTTCATGAGCTTCGTGGACTCTTCGGGGGTGACGGGGCGGCGCCAGGCACGGCGCGCCAGGCGCGGCAGGATGCGGGCGGCGCAGGCGTCTTCCGTGCGGCCGGGGCCTGGAGTGCAGGTGAGGATCGCGCGGCGGCTGGGCGTTTCCGGGTTGGGCTTGGGGTCGAACGGGCCGCCGATCTCCACCCAGTCGACGCCAACTTGATTGCGGCGCGCGGTGCCGTTGGCGTTGAAGTCGAGGGTGGCGGTTTCGTTCTTGGAGTCGTCGCGGAGGAATGTAGCCAGGAAGGTATGGCGGCCGGCGGTGAGCGGCAGGCGGAACTCGAAACGGCGGCGATCCTCGTCTTCGTCGCTGGCCGGGAAGTTGATGTCGACGCGCTGCAGCAGCTTGCCGTCCAGGCGGATGTCGAGAACATCGGGCGCCTGGGGATCGGGTGAGCCGCGCACACGCAGGCGGAAGAGGTACTCGGCATCGACGGGGAAGCGGCGCTCCACTTCCATGCCGCCGCGGGAGCTCACCGGAGCGGCGTCGCTGATGAGGCCGGTCTGCGGAACATCGCGGGGCGCGTTCAGGCGGTCGAGCACCGGATCGTACTTGACGCGGCCCAGGGCCTCGCGGCTCACCTTGCCGGCGGCCCGCAGGTACTTCTCCATCAACACCGGCGGGAGCGAAAGAACATCGGCAATGTTGTCGAAGCCGTAGCCGGAATCATCGGCCGGAAAGTCATCGGCGGGGCGGAAGTCGAGGGCGAGCAGATCGCGAACGGCGTTGTTGTACTCGGCGCGGTTGAGGCGGTGGACGGTGACGCGGCCGGGGTCGGGATTGCGTTCGGCCGCGCGGTCGAGTTCGGAGCCGAGCCAGGTGACGAGCGAATTCGTCTTCTCCTGGGGGGCACGCGGCAGGCCGGTGGGTGGCATCTCGCCGGTGCGCAGCTTACGCAGGATCTTCTCCCATTCGCCGTTGTGAGCGGCGATGGAGGCGGCGTCGGTGAAGCCATCCACGGCGATGCCGGCGGTCTTCACGCGGGCGTTGTGGCAACCGGCGCAGTACTGCTTCAGGTACGGGCGTACCTGTTCCTGAAAGGCCTTTTCCTGCTCCGGAGGTTCTGCGGCCGGCCAGGCCAAACGCGCACCGGCAGCCAGGACGGTGAACGCGGCGACAGCCCCTCCCGCGATTCGGTTCATTTCCCTTTCAGTATGGTATAAGATTGACCAGTCTTGGGAACCCACATTCGTGTAGCATTTTCGGCCCTATTTTCGGTAATGATCTGGGCGGCCGATCCGCCCGCGGGTTCGCTGATCAAAGCCTGCGCGGACGGTGACCTGAAAGCCGCGACTGCCTTGATCCAGGCTGGCTCCGACGTCAACCAGACTGGCGATGACGGAGAGACCCCGTTGCTGCTGGCCGCCCACAAGGGCAGCGTGCCTCTGATGAAACTGCTGCTCTCGTCGGGCGCCAATGCCAAAGCGCGCCGTTGGAACGGGGAAACGCTGCTGCATGCGGCGGTCTCGTCGGGCCGTCTGGATGCCGTAAAACTTGTCCTCGAAAAGGACGTGCCGGTGAACGAGCGCGAGAGCCGCCGCGGGCAAACCGCGCTGCACTATGCCGCCGGAGACGGCCGCGTGGAGATCGTCCGCCTGCTGCTGGAGCACCACGCCGAGCCGGATGCGAAGTCGAAGGCCGGCATCACGCCGTTCTGGCTCGCGATCCAGGGCGCGCACAAGGAAGCGGCCGCAGTGCTGCTGGCGGCAGGCGCGGATCCGGAATTGGAAGGCACGGCGCATGCGCGGCCGATCCATCTGGCTGCGCGGTCGTGCCAGGTTCCGGTGCTCGAACTGCTGCTGCCGGCGCACGTCGACCTGAATGCGAAGGGCCCGCAGGGCATGACGCCGCTGCTGGTGGCGGTGAGTCAGAATTGCCTGCCTGCGGTAAAGACACTGGTCGAGGCGGGGGCGGATACCACGGTGAAGAACGAAAGCGGCCAGACGGCTCTCGACTTCGCGCGGCGCCGCCGGTCCAAAGAGATCCTCGCCTACCTGGAACAGCACAAGACCGCAAATACCCAACAGGAGTCCAAGTCAGAAAAATGATCCGCCCGAAACTGATCCACCTCGCCGTGGCCGGCCTGCTGGCCCTGTGCGCCGGCGCGCAGACCCATCCGCTGGAATCCCTGATTGACGCCGCACGCAAGGGTCCTTCCTCGCCCGGCCTGGCGGAGTTCATTGCGAAGACCCTGACCACCAAGGGCGGCACTGCCGTTTGGGGCCAGGACTTCCTGTTCGTGATGGCGTCGGACGACGCGGTGACGGTGTCGATCGACGGGCAGCCGGCGGTGGGCATGGCGCGCATCGGTGGTTCGAACCTCTGGATGCGGCTGGAGAAAATGCGGACGGGCGTGACGCACTCGTATCAGTACTACGCGGCCGGAAAGCCGCTGGGGGCGCGCGCGGACCTCACCGGCTACAACCCGGATTCCTACCCCAAGGCCGGAGTGCCGCAGGGCAAGCTCAGCGAGAAGCACACGATTGTGAGCAAGCTCTACAACGGGATGAAGGCCGACTGGTGGGTGTACGCGGCTCCGGGCGTCGATGCGAACGTGCCGGCTCCGCTGATGGTGTGGCAGGACGGACAGACGCTGATCGCCGGTGACCTGTCGCGGATGCGGCTGTTCACGGTGACGGAAAACCTGGTGGCGCAGAAGTTGATTCCGCCGATGGTGCATGTGATGATCGCGCCGGGCTTCGCCACGGACGGCAAGGCGATGCGGTCGATTGAGTACGACACGGTGACCGACCTGTACGCGCGCTTCCTCATGGAAGAAGTGCTGCCTGAGGTGGAAAAGCTCTACAAGCTGCGTCAGGACGGCTACAGTCGCGGAATCGGCGGTGAATCGTCAGGCGGCATCTGTTCCTTCAATGTGGCGTGGTTCGCGCCGGAGAAGTTCGCGCGTGTGCACTCGACCATCGGCAGCTACACATCGATCCAGTGGCGGCCGCAGGAGAAGCTGGAGGGCGGCAACGTCTACCCCTTCAAGGTGCGGAAAGAAGACAAGCGGAACATCCGCGTCTGGATGAGCGACGGCGCCGACGACCTGGAGAATAATCACGGGTCGTGGCCGCTGCAGAATATCGAGCTCGCAAATTCCCTGAAGATGCGGGAGTACGACTATCACTTCCGCTTCGGCCATGCGGCGCACAACTCGTCGCAGTCGTCGCTGGATCTGCCGGAGTCGCTCACGTGGTTGTGGCGCGGGTACGATTCATCGAAAACAGCCGAGAATTTCACCATGGATCCGGCGGAAAAAGAGAAGCCTTACTACCGCGTGACCATCTCTAATCGCGACTCCTGGTAGCAGGGGTTCAGTTAGCGGTATAGCTCTGATACAATCCCGTCAATGTCCTCCTGGGCGATCCCTGCCGGATTACTGCTCGCGTTGTGTGTCCCCGCGTCCGCGGATACGCCCGAAGAGCGTTTTGAGATGAAGGTGCGGCCGATTCTGGCCCGCAACTGTTTCGCTTGCCACACTGCGTCAAAGATGGGCGGGCTGGCGATGACTTCGCGGGAAGCCCTGCTGGCGGGCGGCAAGGGCGGACCGGCCATTGTCGAAGGCAAGCCGGACCAGAGCCGGCTGATCCAGGCCGTGCGCCAGGCGGATGAATCCATCAAAGCGATGCCGCCGATGGGCAAGCTGAAGCCGGAAGAGATTGAAGTGCTGGCCGAGTGGGTCCGCGACGGCGCTGTGTGGCCGGAGCGCGCGAAGGTGCAGGCACAGGCCACGGCCATCAGCCCCGAGCAGCGCGCGTTCTGGAGTTTTCAGCCTGTACGCAAAGTAGCCCCACCGGCGGCGGCGAGCGCCGAATGGTCGCATTCGCCGGTGGACCAGTTCATCTACGCCAAGCTGCGCGAGAAGGGCCTGACGCCCGCACCGCGCGCCGACAAGCGCGTGTGGATCCGCCGGGTGACGTTCGATCTCACGGGCCTGCCGCCGACGCCCGAAGAGGTCCACCTGTTTCTCAACGACCGCTCACCCAAGGCGGAAGCCAAGGTGGTCGACCGCCTCTTGGCTTCTCCTCGATACGGCGAGCGCTGGGCGCGCCACTGGTTGGACGTCGCACGATACTCCGACGATCGACTGGAGTCGCAGAAGGAGCTCGTGCATCCGAACGCCTTCCGCTATCGCGACTGGGTGATCCAGGCGTTCAACGACGACATGCCGTTCGACCGGTTTGTGATGGCGCAGATCGCGGCCGACCAGATGCCGGAGCCGGAGCGAGCCAAGCTGCTGCCGGGGCTGACGTTCTATGGGCTGAGTCCGGAGCAGCAGGACGAGCGTGTGGACGCAACCACCCGCGGCTTCCTGGGCCTCACCGTGGCATGCGCGCAATGCCACGACCACAAGTTCGATCCCATTCCGCAGGCCGATTTCTACTCGCTGCAAGGTGTCTTCAACAACACGGTGGTCGACGAAGTTCCGCTGGCGTCCGCCGAAGTCGTGGAGCGCTGGAAGGCGCACAAGAAGCGTCTCGACGACAAAGAGGCCGAACTGAAGGCGTTCCAGGAAGAGCAGGCCATCTCAGTAGCCGGCATGCTGGCTGCGCGCACGGCCGATTACGTCAGGGCTGTGCAGGGCGAGCGGGACGCCAAGGATCTCGATCCGGAGACGCTGGAACACTGGCGCACCTATCTGAAGCCCGGCATGCACGAGCATCCTTTCCTCGACAACTGGAAGGACGCCGACAAGTTCCAGGAACTAGTGCTGGGCGTGCTTGCGGAGAAGAAGGAGATCGACCAGAAGAACCTGATCCGCCTGGGCGGCTCATCGCAACGAAACGATCTCAGCGACACCGAACTGCTGTCGCTGGAGCGGCCGAAGTTCCGCTTCTATAACGAGGTTTATGGTGCCCGGAAGGGTGTGCTGTATTACAGCGGCGACAAGCTGGATCGCTGGCTGGGCGATCTGCACCGGACCCACCTGGCGAAGCTGCGTTCCGACATGGCCGAGATCAAGAAGTCGCTGCCGGAACAGTATCCGTTCCTGCATGCCGTGAAGGATGTCGAGAAGCCGAAGAATGGGCATATCCTGATTCGCGGCAACCGCGACAATCCGGGTGCGGAGGTGCCGCGCCATTTCGTTTCGATCCTCAGCTCCGGCGAACCTAAGGCCTATTCGCAGGGCAGCGGGCGTCTGGAGTTGGCCCGCGACATTGCCAGCCCCGGCAATCCACTCACACCGCGCGTCATGGTGAACCGTATCTGGCAGCACCACTTCGGCGTCGGCATTGTAGGTACGCCCAGCAATTTCGGACAGTTGGGCGAGCGGCCGACGCATCCGGAACTGCTCGACTACCTGGCGGCCCGCTTCGTGGAAAGCGGCTGGAGCGTGAAAGCGATTCATCGGGAGATCGTGCTGTCGCGCACTTATGCCGGGGCGTGGGAGCGCTCGGCGCCGAACGAAGAGAAGGATCCGGGCAACCGGTATCTGTGGCGCGCGAACCGCCAGCGGCTGGATGTGGAGTCGATGCGCGACACGCTATTGGCCGTGGCCGGGAACCTGGATACGTCGACGGTCGGCGGTCCGGCGCTACGGCTGACGGATGAGAAAAACCTGCGGCGGACGGTCTACGGCTTCCGCAGCCGGCGCAAGCTGGATCAACTGCTGGCGATGTTCGACCATCCCAATCCAAATACGACGAACGAGCAGCGGAACGTGACGAGCGTGCCGTTGCAGCGCCTCTTCTTCCTGAACAATCCGCTGGTGCTGCGCGAGTCCGACGCGCTGGCCGCCCGCCTGAAGGGCACCCATGAAGAGAAGATCCGCATGGCGTACGAATTAATGTATTCGCGGCTGCCGGGCGCCGAAGAGCTCAAGCTCGGGCTGGAGTTCCTGCAACAGGGCCAGGACGCGTGGACGCGCTATGCGCAGGTCCTGCTGGCCGCGAACGAGTTCCTGTACGTGGAGTAACGATGACACGACGTGACCTGCTCAAGACGATGGGCGCCGGCTTCCCCATGGCTGCCTTTGCCCAGGTGGCGACCGACCCCATGGCTCCGAAGGCGACGCACTTCCCGGCCAGGGCGAAGCATGTCATCTTCCTGTTCCTGAACGGCGGGCCGTCGCAGGTGGACACCTTCGACCCCAAGCCCGACCTGCAGCGCATGCACGGCAAGCCCATGCCGACGCCGAATCTCAAGAGTGAGCGGAAGACGGGCAACCTGCTGGGCTCGCCCTTCACGTTCAAGAAGTACGGCCAGAGTGGGATCGAGGTGAGCGAGATCTTCTCTGAGGTCGGGTCGGTCATCGACGACTTCTGCGTCATCCGCTCGATGCACACTGAGCGTCCGAACCACGAACCTTCGCTGCTGCTGACGAACTGCGGGCAGCGGCTGCCGGGCCATCCCTCCATGGGCTCGTGGGTGACGTACGGCCTGGGCACCGAGAACCGGAACCTGCCGGGCTTCGTCGTGCTGTGTCCCGGGCTGCCGGTGCTCGGTCCCATTCTGTGGACGTCGTCCTACCTGCCTGGTGTCTATCAGGGCGCTTACATTCCGAACAACGAGAAGGAAGTCGACAAGCTCGTCCCCAATCTGCACAATACGCGCTGGAAGCCGGAGGACCAGAAGCGGCAGTTGGACCTGCTGGGGCAACTGAACCGCCTGCAGACGCAGCGCGAAGGAGACGACCCGCAACTCGAGGCCGGCATCCAGTCGATGGAAATCGCCTACCGCATGCAGACCGAGGCGGCGGAAGCGTTCGACATTTCCAAAGAGCCCGAGAAGGTGCGCGAGACGTATGGCGACGGCGACTTTGCTCGCGGCTGCCTGATGGCGGCTCGCCTGGTGGAGCGTGGCGTGCGCATGGTACAGGTCTACTTCGGTGACGACCAGCCATGGGACAGCCACGAGGACATTCTCGACCACCGCCGCCTGGCGCGGCTGGCGGACAAGCCCATCGCGGCGCTGATCCGCGACCTTAAGCAGCGCGGGCTATTGAACGAAACCGTGGTGGTGGTGACCGGCGAGTTCGGCCGCACTCCGGCGACTGAGGTGAGCGGACTCGTAAAGGTGCAGAACGGCCGCGATCACAACAACCATGGCTACAGTTCCCTGGTGGCCGGCGGCGGCTTCCGCGGCGGCATGGTCTATGGCGCCACCGACGAGTTCGGTTTCAAAGCGGTGGAGAACCCGGTGGATGTGCACGACTTGCATGCGACGATCCTCCACCAGTTGGGGCTCGACCACACGCGGCTGACTTATCGTTACAGCGGTCGCGACTTCCGCCTGACCGATGTCCACGGGAATCTGATCAAAGCGATCATCTCGTAGCCGGCGTCAGCGGACGCCCCACTCCCAGAGGCCAAAGAGCACCTTCTTGGGTGGCAGCCTGCCGTTCTGCTTCAAGGTCTGCAGGATCTGGCCGCGGTGGTGGCTCTCGTGCGAGATGAGGTAGCCGAGGAACGCGGACGGGTGCGGTTTGAAGCCCTTGACCTTGCCCTGCTCAAAGGCCCGTACCAGCAGTGCGGCGATCGCTTCGCCCGAAGCAGCCAGATGGGTTTTGAGATCGTCTGCGCTCCAGTCCGGCCCTTCCAGTTTCAGCAGCGGGGCATCGAGATCGGGCGCGGCCTGCGCCAGCCACATCTTGCGCACGTTGTGGACATGCGCGAACTGCGCCGCCACACTGCGCCCCTTGGGCTGCGGGATGGCGGCCAGCGATTCGGCATCCAGCGCGTCCAGCAGGAACGCGTGGATCCGGTTGTGGATGTTCCAGGTCTCCACCTGTTGAGCGGACTCTTGCGCGGGCATCCCTAGAGGATAGGAGGCCCGCCTTGGTTCGTCAATTGCGCCGTCTACTCAGACCGCAGCATCGATGCCGGATCGATATGCACCGCGCGGAATACCGGCGGCAGTGCGGCCAGCACCGAGGCCCCAAGAATGGTCACAGCCGGCCAGAGCATCACGGAAAGCTGCAGCGCCTTGACCTGGAAGAGCAGCGTCTCGACATAGCGTTCCGAGGCGATGCCCAGGGCCAAGCCGATGAACGCGCCGAAGATCAGCATGGAGAAGACCTCGGTGGTGACGCGGCGCATGATGTCGTTCGACCGGGCTCCGAGTGCCAGCCGGATGCCGATCTCTCGCTGCCTTTGGATGACGGAGTAGTCGAGCACTCCATACAGGCCCACGGAGGCGAGCAGCAGGGCGACCGCGGCGAAGAACATGGAGAGTGTCGCCAGCATGCGTTCCCGCAGGGTCTTCGAGCGGATCAGCGCGTCCTGTGTGGAGATATCGCTGACGCGCAGTTCGGGCCGTCCACTGCTGACCTCGCGGCGCAGCACGCTGGCAAGCTGCAGCGGGTCCTTCGCACTGGTACGTACGATGAAGGCGCCCCAGTCTGTGCCCTTCGCGACGCCATTGTCGTCCTTCGAATTGAACGGGACATAGACAGTGGGCCGGATGGCTTCCCGCAGTTCGCCGTAGCGCGCGTCACGCACCAGTCCGACAATCTGCGCGGTGAAGCGCTTGTCCTTGGCGCCGGACGTTTCCAGTGTCCGGCCAACGGGATCCTGCCCGGCGAAGTAGCGGCGCGCGAATGCTTCATTGACGATCGCGAAATCTGGGTTCGCTTCATTCAGCCGGAACTCGCGGCCGCTCAGCAGCGGAATCTTCATGGTCGCCAGCCAGCCCGGAGAGACGCCGAGAAAATAGACGGGCTGCTCCCGGTCGGGGGTGTGTCCGTTCGCCCAGACGCCCGATGTCCAGGCGTTGCCACTCATCAGCGGCCAGGTGGCCAGGGCGGCGGATTCCACGCCGGCCACTGTGCGCAGTTTCTCCAGTGCCTGATCCCAGGTCCCTTGGGGCAGGTCCTTCTTGGCTTGCGTGTCCAGCAAGACGAGGCGATCCGGGGGGAAGCCGACCGGCTGGTTGGCCAGGCGGTCAAAGGATGACACAAACATGCCCGCCACAAAATGCACCAGGAAGCAGAAGGCCACCTGGGCCGCAACCAGTGCGTGCATCAGCCTGCGCTTGGAGTGTGGATCCTCGCCGCCCTTCAAGGCGCTGGCCGGTTTCACCGACGAGGCCCGCAGCGCCGGAGCCAGGCCGAACAGGATCGTCACGGCCAGGGCGAGCGCCACCGCGAAGCCGAGCACCCGCCAGTCGGCCGGCAGAACCAGCCGCGCCGGGTTGTCGGGCGGATTGATCATGCTCACCACGAAGGGCGCCGACCAAGCCGCGAAAAGACCGCCCAGCGCTGATGCGATGATCGCCAGCAGCGCGCTCTCCATCAGGACCAGTTGCAGCAGCCGCGCGCGCCCCGCGCCGATGGAGACGCGCAACGCCATCTCTCGAGCCCGGGCCGTGGCCTGGGCGGTAAGGAGATTCGCCACGTTGGCGCAGGCGATCAGCAGCACCAGGGCAACCAGCACGCCTAGGATGATCATCGATCGCCGGTAAGTCTGCTGCATGCCGGATACGCCCGCCGCCGCGGATTCCAGCGAGACCGCTGCGTTGAGGTACTGCTCCGTGCGGTGCTTCGCGCCGGGCGATTTCCATGCTTTTGCCTTTTCCTGGCGCGACGCCAGCATGGCGGCCCTCAGCTTCTGCCTTACCTGCTCGCCCTCGACCCCCGGCTTGAGCCGCACCCAGGTCCGGAACCAGCCCCAGTTGGGATTGTCGATTGCCTTGGAGTTCATCATCGTAGGCACGAACAAGTCAGTCATGGTTCCGGTCTCTGTCCCTGTGAAGCCCGCCGTCAGCACACCGACGATCTCGTAGGTGCTGGTGCCCTGGCGAAATGTGCGCCCGATGACATTGCGGTCGCCGCCGAAGCGTCGCTTCCAGAAGTCGTGCGAGAGCACGGCATAGGGATGCCCGCCCGGCTTCGTGTCGTCATTGGCAGCCAGCAACCGCCCCAATTCCGGCCGCAGGCCTAGGGTTTCAAAGGTCCAGCCCGAGACATACTGGCGATACGCCTTCTCCATCTCCTCATCGCTCCCGAAGGTCAAATCCACCTGGCTGGCATAGGAGATCGCCATCACTTCGGCCTGGCCGCGCACGGCGGTGCGCAACTGACGGAACAGCGGGTATTCGAAGGAATCGGCTGTGTCCTTCTTGTCGTCATTGTCCAGTACTTCGTATCTCAGGACAAAGAGACTGCCCGGATCGGCCACCGGAAGCGGCCGCAGCAGCATGGCGTCGACCAGCCGGAAGGCCGAGGTGCAGGCGCCGATGGCCAACGCGAGCGACAGGATGGCCGCGCCCGACGTTACCTTGCGCTTCACAATCTGGCGCCAGCCGAAGACCGCGTCGGCCCGCAGCGAATCGAGCCACGTGGCGACGCGAATGTCGCGGCTCTGCTCCCGGGTCTGCAGAAAGCGCCCGAATGCGCGCCGCGCCTCTTCCGGATCGCGGCCGCTCTCCACCGCTTCGTCGATGTGCGACTGCAGTTCTTCCTCGAGTTCCCGGTCCAGCGAACCAGGGCGAAACGCATGGGCGATGCGCGACCAGATGGACATAGTCAGGCCATCCTTAACACTTGATTTACGGCCGCCGTCACGGCCTGCCAGCGAGCCTCTTCCGAAGACAACTGGTTCTTGCCTGTCGTCGTCAGCTCATAGATGCGGGCGCGCCGGCCTGTGTCCTTGGTGATCCAGGAGGCCTTGATCCAACCGGCCTCTTCCATGCGATGCAGGGCCGGGTAGAGAGAGCCCTCCTCCACGCGCAGGACCTCGTCCGACATCTCTTTGATCGCGGTCATGATCGCGTAGCCATGCAGGTTCGGCCGGCGGGAGAGGATCTTCAGGACCATGAGGTCGAGCGACCCTTGCAGGGAATCAGTCTTTGCCATACTCAGTAAGCTTAGTATATAGATGTCTGAGTAGAAGTCAAGAAGTCGCCTGTGCAGACACTGTAAACAGGCGGTCCGCGCTCACCTGATGTTGAGGATGGCGTGGGCTTCGTAGGCCATCGACGCCGGCAGGTTGGCGTCGATCTTGCAGCGCACCAGTACCTGGTAGGCGACGGGCCAGGTTGAGTGGCCGGCGGCCGCGAAGCGCTGTTTGAGGTCGGACAAGTACTGCGGCGACGAGAAAAACTCGGCGGCGGCCGCGGCGCCGGCGCTGGGATCCCCCGAGAATGCAATGACCCGGCCCGCCTTCTCGTCAGACGGGTCGCGCGGCATGACGGTGATCAGGCTGTAGCTCTCCACGCGGTCGTTGCGTTCGTCTCGCTTTGGCGAATAGACCCTCAACGCGGCGCCCGGAGCGGCTTGGTATGTGATCTCCACGTCTCGCATCTCCGATTGATAGGTGAACTGGAAGGGCGTCTTCTCGAACAGCTTCAACACGGCCTCGCTCTTGTAAGGAACACCGAAAAGGATCGAATCCCTGGAGTTCAGCAGGGCCGTCGAAATCACCCGCTCCGGTAGCAACTTGTAAGGGGTCCCGGCGGCGGTCAGGATCCGGATGACCGTGGTCGCGCCCAGCACGTCGCCGAAGTGGGGGGAGTTCACATCCGGCGTCATGTAGAGCTTCTTGCCCGAGAACAGCCGGTGATGACGGACGTACCAGGGGAAGAGTTGAGGCGGAGCTTCGAACTCCGGGAGTTCCGGTTGCCACTCCATCTTGATGTTGAAGGGCAGCAGGGTCAATTGCGCGGGCGTCCCCAGCGAGATAATCACTGGTTCCCGATTCCGGAGAAACGACCCCCACGCCTCTCTCACGATGGGGTCGACCTTGCCGGCCGTGGCAGACGCCGAACGCCCGGTCCATTCGGCGGCGATCGCTCCCACCACGATGCCAACGGCGAGCATGAGGACGGGCACGGCGAGCCGGCGATACCAGGGCCGCGTTACCGGAGGCGTGTGACCGTTGCTTGCGGCGGGAAGGTGGTCGCCGTGGTCGTGTAAGGCGCTGCCGGGTTCCACAAAGCGCGGGACGTAGGTCCCTTTGACGAACTCAATGCGCAGCGGGGCGTCAGGATCCTCATCCTCGTAAAACTTCTCCAGCTTCTTCCTGAGAGTGTAAGCGCGATTGCGGACCGAGGTGTCGTCGGCTGTCGAGTAATCCTCCGACTTTCCCAGTGCCTCCAGGCCGATCCGATACTCGGTAATTTCCCCCGCATGTCCGGTGATTTCCATCTCGCAAACGTACGATAGGAATCTTTTGAGTTGATCCGCCCGCGCGAAGATATCGCTTTGCAGTACCCGCGACAACGCCAGGCGCTTCGCTTCAGCCGTAATAAGAGCTGGATTGACGTTCATACCGGATCCCTGAATGCCAATATGTGCCCGCGGTTATGATAACACTGCTGCTGGTAACGTTAACGGACCTTCAGCAAACCGTCCGCTCGTACCGTCCAACAACTGGTTGCCTGCGCCGACCGCTCCTACAATCGCCCCAGACTGACAAAGGAGGTTGGTCCCCATGATCTCTGTCGATACCCCTCGCTACCGGTTGTACCGCCCTTGGATGCTCATGATCCTGCTGGGATTGAGCCTGGTGTTTCCTGCCGCCGCCCAGGTAATCACCGGCACGATTCTTGGAAACGTCCGTGACCCGAGCGGGTCTGCCATCCCAGGGGCGAGTGTCCGCATTCGAAATAAGGGAACAAACGTCGAAACATCCACGAGTACGAATACGAATGGTGACTATTCGGCGCCCAATCTTCCGACGGGCTCCTATAACGTCGAAGTCTCAGCCAAAGGATTCAAGACCTATCAGGAGACGGGCGTCGCCCTCTCGCTCGACTCCAAGGCCCGCATCGATGTAACGCTCACCGTGGGCGAAGTCACTGAGTCGGTCAAAGTCGTCGCCAGCGCTCAGCGACTGCAGACCGACGCCTCCGATCTCAACGCCAGCGTGAGCACGCAAGCCATCGAGAGTCTGCCGAATATTGGGCGAAACCCACTCTACTATGTAGTCACCACTCCTGGCGTCGTGCCCAGGCAAGGCTTCGAGTCGGTGACGAATTTCGCGGTCGGCGACGACTCGCGCAAGCAATTCTCCAACTTCACGGTGAACGGCAGCCGGCCCATCTCCAGCGAGATCCTGCTGGACGGCGCGCCGAACACGAATCCCGCTTTCAACGAGGCATCCGTGCTGCCCAGTATCGACGCCATCGGCGACTACAAGGTCATCACCAACGCCTACTCCGCCGAGTTCGGACGCGCCGGGGGCGGCGTGGTCAGCTTCGGTACAAAGTCAGGGACGAACCAGTATCACGGCTCAGTCTACGAGAACTTCCGCAATCCCGTGCTGAACGCCAACAGCTTCGGCAATAACGCCACCGGAGCCAAGAAGGGCAAGTTCAATGTGAACGACTTCGGCGGCACGTTTTCCGGACCGCTGGTCATCCCGAAGTTATACGATGGCCGCAACAAGACCTTCTTCTTCTATTCGTATGAAGGCGTGCGCGAAGCGGAGGATGCCAGCGCCTTCCTCACCATGCCGACCGCGCTGGAGCGCCAAGGCGACTTCAGCCAGAGCATGGTTCAGGTCCGAAACCCCTCTACTGGACTGTTGGAGGTGGTCAACCGTAACGTGTTCTCACCCTTCGACTCCACGACAAACGTGATCCCCGTCGGCAGCAATGTCCGCCTGGAGCGGCAGCAGTTCCAGAGCGGCGGCGTGCTGAACCGGATCCCGGCCAGCCAGCTCAACGCCACTTCCCTGAAGTTGATCAACCTCTACCCGCTGCCCAACATCACGCCCCTCAACCCCGACGGGACGCTGAACTACTACGACTCCAACTCCACCTACAACCGGCTGGACCAGATCATCGTGAAGCTCGACCACTACTTCACGCCGCAGCACCACGCCTTCTTCCGCTACACCACCGATTGGACGCTGAACACGCCGCGCAACCGGTTCCGCAGCACAGACCCGCAGGCTACCGATCAGGCTCCAGGCAGTCAGTACAACTGGTCCGCCACACTCGGCCATACCTGGACCGTCTCGCCCACCAGCATCGTGGAACTGCGCGCCAACCTCACACGCATCAACCTGGTGCTGCAGCCGTCCTCCGGGTTGAATGCCGACCTCGCCGGCCTCGGCTTCTCCCAACAGATGATCAGCGTGGCCCCCAGCGGAGCGTTCCCGCGCATCGCCATGGGCGGCGCCTATCAGCAGATCGGCATCGGCAACTTCGTGCTGCGCGACAACCACTCCAGCAACTACGCCTTCACCGGCAGCTACACCAAGATCGCCGGCAACTGGACCCTCAAGTTCGGTGGGGAATACCGGCCGCTCTACACGAACTTCTATCAGGCGTTCGTGCCCTCGTTCGCCTTCTCCCCGAACAACTTCACCACGGCCTGCAGCGGCCCGGGTTGCCCCACTCTCGCTTACAACCAGGCGCAGGGCTTCGTGCTGGCCGACTTCCTCATTGGCAACCTGAATGGCCAGGTGGGCGGCGGACAGTTCACTACCGGCGATCCGCGACTCGCTCTACGGAACGTCTACCTGGGCGGCTATACCCAGAACGATTGGAAGGTCTCGCGCAAGCTCACCGTGAACCTCGGGCTCCGCTGGGAATTCCAGGGCCCTCTCAGCGAGCGCTACAATCGCCTCTCGCAGTTCAACACCCAGGCTACGAATGCCACCGGCACGCCCGGCCTGTATGAGTTCTCCGGCGTCAACGGCAACGGGCGAGGGCAGACTGATCCCGACTATCGCAACTGGGCGCCCCGCGTCGGCTTCGCCTGGCGGCTCAACGACAAAAGCGTCATTCGCTCCGCGTACGGCATCAGCTACGACCAGATCACCGGCGTCGGCAGCGGCGCGCAGGGCTTCGGCACGGACGGTTTCGGCAATCCGGCCTTCCAGAACATCCGGCCGGCCAGCGGCTTCGACATCCTGGCCCGGCCATTCAATGACTCATTCAGCGGTGGTGGCACCATCCTGGGCGCGGATCCCAGCAATCCCGGCTATCTCGGCTACAGCGTCACCGCGCTCGACCGCCATCAGCGCACGCCTTACATCCAACAGTGGAACTTCACCATTGAACGCGATCTCGGTAAAGGCACCAGCCTGCAGGTCTCCTATGTCGGGACCAAGGGCACACGCATGATCGTGCAGCAGTTCCCCGTGAACGGCACCAACGCCATCCCGGAGGCGATCCTCAACTCGGCCCGGGCCGAGTACATCGCCACCGGCGTGAATCCCCTCAATGCGTTGGTCGCCAATCCCTTCTACGGCCTCGCCCCAGCCAGCAACGCCACCATTGGCGGACCCACCATCACTAAGCTGAATCTGGCCAAGCCTTTCCCGGCCTACAACACCGTCACCAAGTTCCAGCAGCGCTTCGGCAGTTCCACCTATCACGCCTTCCAGGTGTCGCTGCGCCGCAGCTTCTCGAACGGGCTCGAAATCGGCGGCAATTACGTCTGGTCGAAGAGCATCGACTTCGGGAACTCCATCTCAGTGAACTCCGGGAACACCGGCAACGGCGGCGGATCCAGCGGCTTCACCGTGAACAACTTCGGGCTCGAGCGCTCCGTCTCGAACAGCGACATCCCGCACCGCGCCGTCATTTACTATGTCTACGACCTGCCGTTCGGCAAGGGCAAACGGTTTCTCACGAACACGCCCATTGCCTCGCAGGTTCTCGGCGGGTGGAAGGTCTCGGGCCTCACGACGTTCTCTGCCGGCCTCCCCCTGGGCATCACCGGCGGCAGCGGCTTTGGACGGCCCGACCTGCTGAGTGATCCCATCCTCCCCGAAAAGTACCGTGCCTACGGCGACGGCAAGACCGCTTACCCGCTACCGGACGGCACCACCATCGTCGTGCCGAAGAACCGCTACCTTTACTTCAATCCGCACGCCTTCTCCGGCCGCACGCTCACCGTGCCTGTGCCCGGTTCCAGCAACACCCAAATCGTGAACGACCTCTATTGGTACGGCACCGCCCCGCGATTCTTCTCGAACCTGCGCGGCTGGGGCACCAACAACTGGAACATGTCCCTCGATCGCAGATTCGCAATTGGGGAAAGGATGGCCGTGTCCTTCTCGGCGCAAGCCGTGAACGTCTTCAACCGCAAGGAATTCGCTGACTCGGGCATCGACAAGGGCTTCGGCTCCGCGAACCTGCTGCCTGCCAATGGCGTGCTGGGTCAATCGACCAGCGCGACCTTCGGGACCCTCGACATCACCCAGGCCGGCCGCACGCCGCGTTACCTGCAGTTGGTGGCGCGATTCACCTTCTGATGATCCATCGAGAGCCTGGAGGCCCCGCAGTCTCCGGGCTCTCGCTTACTCCTTGGCGCCCTTGATCCACTCCAGGATCGTCACGTACTCCGGCGAGTCCTTCGCCCAGCGAATGCCGCCGCCATGAGCCACCGTGTTGCCTCCGGCCACACCCTCAGACTCTGATGTAGACGTCGGCTTCATCAGGATCAGGCTGGTCTCCGGCTGGCCCGGATCCACCACCTTCATCGCCGTGCCATAGGTGCCGTCGAAGATCGCATGCGACGCGTGGCAGTGGACGCAGGCGTAGCCGTCCTTGCCGCGCTTCTCCAGAATCGGCTGCACGTAGCCGCGGAAATACGCCTCATCCAACTTGACCTTCACCGCCGGCCTGGGTCCTGTGCTCTTCGCCGCCACGGTCACCGGCGGAGGCTTCAACGCACGCGCCACTTCGGCTCCCTCCGGCATCTGCTCTACCTTTGCGGTGACGAACTTCACCTGCTCGCCCGTCTCGCCGGCCAACCGGTTCACGTCCCCAAACCGTGTAGATCGCACCAGGTACACCGCGCGCGACGCCATGGCTCGCATCTCGCCGTCCCGCGACGAGAGCAGTGGCTTCAGGGCGGCCGCAAACCTCTCGGCGCTGTCACCGAAGAACGCGATCTGCTCAATGTCATTGCCGATACGGTTGTACACCAGCGGCGCCTGCATGCTGAGGTCCGCCTTTAAGTCATAGATATCCGCGCGCCGCAGCGGCTGCTCCGTCAACGCCCGCAACAGTTCCTCCTTCGCTGGTTCGGATCCTTGCTCCAGCAACGTGGCGAACTTGGCCGCCAGTTGCGATTCCACCGCCAGCCGTCCGCGGATCGCCTGGTCGCGATCCTCCGGCCGGCCCAGCAGCGGCACCCAGTTGTTGTACAGATAGCGAATATTTTCATCGGCCAGGTTGTACACAGCGTGCCGCAGGTTTTGTGCGACCCATGGATGCTGCGGTTGCCCCAGAGCCTGCAGCGTGGCGTCTTCGATCCCGGATCGCACACCAGGATCCGCATTCCAGAACCAGAATTGCCACAGCGCCTTCACTGCATCCATGCGGATCACCGGCACTGGATCATTCATCAACTTCTCCAGCGCGGCCGCCAACGGAGCCCGGGTGGCCAGCGTCGAGAAGTGCGCCGCGAAGACACGCACGCCGCCCCATCGCATGCGGTCATCCCTGCTGGCCAGCGCCGTCAGCACCGGCGTCACGGCGACATCCGGCTTTGACCGGTACGACTGTCGAATCGTCCAGGCCGCTGTTCGCTGAACCATCTTGCTCGGATCCCCCAGCAGCGATGGATCCACGGCTTGCCCCAGCCGTCCCAATGCCTCCACCGCCGCCTGCCTGATCAGCGCATCATTCGACTTCGTGGCCGCCTCGATGCCCGCCAGGACAGCCGCGGACGGCCTGTCCCATACCTCATCCAACTGCGCCAGCAATTGCGCCGGATCACTGGACAGCGCGCGGATCACCGGCGAATTCCAGCCCTTCGGCCGGTTCGCCTGGGGGAAGTACGCGCTCAACGCCAGGATCGCCATCTGGGATTCCCTAAACGGCGTGCGAAAGTTTTCATACGATTGCAGCGGATCCAACCAGCCGCCCCACGGCTGCTGCCGCCCCAGCAGATAAGCGATGGCCTTCGCCACCTGCGGATGGTCTGCCGGGATACCCGCCGCGTGCAACGCCCATAAGGCATGGCCGGTCTGGAACTCCACCTCGGGCTGCCCGGCGGGGAAGTTCATCGCCCACTGGCCGCCCGGACGCTGCAGCGAGAGGATGCGTTTGGCGTTGCCGGCAATCTGCTGCTCATACCGCACCTTGTCCATCTCGGCCAGCGCCAGCGTCTGGTAGCAGAGGTCCACCATGTTCTTGACCTCGCCGCGCGCCACCATCTCCGGCAGCCGCCCGTCGTGGGTCTCGGTCCAGGCGTACCACGCCACTTCGTGCGCGCTCACCAGCGGAGTGTTGCCGTTGGTCTCGTCGCCCGGCAGCTTGTCGCGCCCGGCGTAGTAAAGGTCCAGATACTTCGCAATGCCCTGGTGGAACTTCTCGCGCCGCTCGCCGGTGATCTGATCCTCGAAGAGGTCCATCAGGTGCGACATGCGACCGAGTACATTAGCGGGCGCTGAGATCATGCGCGCCCACACCGCGCCTTCCTGCTCGAATCCATAAAAGGGCCGCGGGTTGTTGTAGAACCGCTCCGAGAGGAACTGCAGTTGTTGCCGCTGCACCACGGGATACCCGTTGCGTGTCGCATACAACTGCGCGCGCTGCGAGAAGTGCGTCGCGTGGCACGCCACGCACAGGGAAGTCTCCTGATGCACTGCGCTCACGCGATCCAGCGTCCCGCCGCGCCGCGGAGTGTTCGCATGCCATGAATCACCTGCCGCCAGGATGTAATCGACGCCCGTCCGCACAGCCACCTGCGGATCCTTGTACGGCGCCGGGTCGTACAGCCGCGTCCGCAGCTTGTACTCCGGATGCGCGGCCCGCACGGCCACGTAATATTCGCCCGCCTCGCGCAGAATGCGAGGGATGAATTTGTTGCCCGGCAGCGCCTGCACTTCGTGCGGCAGCGAGACCGGATCCTCCCCCTGGAAGTGCTCTTCCAGCTTTCCGCCAACCAACCGGTAAACCGCGACGTTCACCGGTACCTGGTCGCGTTCCATCAGTTCGATCTGAAAGAACACCAGTTTGGGAGCCGAGCCTGCGAAATGGAACTGATACCAGTCCGTGCGCGCCGGATCCTCGACAATGGCTGTTCGTGGCGTGCCCGGCAGCGGGATGTACGGCGCATCGTCGCCGGAAGCGAACACCGTCTTGCCCAGCGTCATCTCCATCGCGTCCTGCCAGCGGTGGCTGGGTCCACGTCGCACTGAGTCGCTCAGCGGCCAGCGGTTGACGGTCAATCGGAACTGGCCCGACGCCCCCGAGTTCGAGACACGCACTTCCGCCTTGCCCGCCCTCGGCACCCGGAACTGCGTGTAGAAATCGGCGTCGCCCGCATGCAGGACTTTCTCCGCCAACACGGAATCGCCCTGGGTCACCTGCACGGTCAGCCGCGCGTCCGGCCCCAACCCGCTCAACGAGGCCACCGAATAGAGCAGGCTGTACTGGCTGGCCGGAGTGAGTTCCGACAGTGTCACCGTTTCCGTTCGGATCGGACCCGTGCGGCTCTGCACTACCGGCAGCGAGGCCGGTTGCCCTTGCAGGCCCAGACCTGCGGCAAGGCAGGCGAATAGCAGGCGTTCCCAGAAATGATGCGTCATCGGCTTCCCTCTACGATATTGCAGCGAGCGCCGCTCGTGGGGGACGCCCGGATGACCGGACGGCCCCTCTGGGGCTACGATGATCTTGAGATGTGTTCCAGCCGCCTTGTTCTTCTCCCCATCTTTGCCCTCGTCCCCTTCATGGCCGCCGCCCAATCCAACGCGGCCGATCTGGAGGCGGTCATCTCGACCAGCGCCGGGACGATCCGCTTTGAGTTCGCGCCCGACAAGGCGCCCAAGCACGTCGAGAACTTCCTGAAGTGGGCCCGCCAGGGCTATTACGATGGCGGAGCCTTCCACCGCACCATCTCCTACGGCATCATCCAGGGCGGCGATCCGCTACTCAAGGACCCCAAGAGCGCGCGCGCCCTGTGGGGCACCGGCGGCCTCAAACTGCAGGCCGACGAGTTCAGCGACATGAAGCACGAGCGCGGCACCGTCTCCACCGTCCGCATCCCGAACCAGAAGAACAGCGACGGCAGCCAGTTCTTCATCTGCGTCCAGGCGCAGCCGCCGCTCGACGGGCAGTACTCCACCTTTGGCCGCGTCACCGAGGGCATGGATGTCGTCGAAAAGATCTCACAGTCGAAAGTGGACGGCAGCGGCATCGCCGTCGAGCCCGTCCGCATCCTGAAGGTCACCATCGAGAAGAAGAAGACTGAGCCGTTTGTGGACGCCACCGTCGAGCAGCTCCGCCGCACCGTGACCATGAAGACCACCCTCGGCACCATGAAGATCAAGCTGGAGCCAGACTGGGCGCCCAACCATGTGCGCAACTTCCTCAAGCTGGTCGATACCGGCTGGTACAACGGAACCGCCTTCCACCGCGTCATCAAAGGCTTCGTGGCGCAGGGCGGCATGGGCGACAAGCGCGAACCAAACCCGACGCATCCGGCCGACCGCTGGGTCCGGCCCGTCAAGGGCGAGTTTCGCCAGGACCTGAAACACGAGCGCGGCATCCTCTCCATGGCCCGCACCGACGATCCCGACTCCGCCACCACGTCGTTCTTCCTGATGCTCGCCCCGGCTCCGCACCTCGACGGCAAGTACACCATCTTCGGCCGCGTCATCGAGGGGCTGGACGTACTCGACGCGTTCGAGAAGGAAGAGCTGGACGGAGAAACGCCGAAACGCAGCCTCCGCATCATCGAGGCTGTGGTCGACCCGCTCTGATTCTTTCCTCGCAGTGGAAGAATTTACTATACAGCGTATAGGAATCGCTATACGCTGTATAGGTGCCTGTACCGTCTGACCTGAAGGCGCGCATCTCATCCGTAGCGCTCGAGCTCCTGGAGAACGACGGCCCCGATGCCGTCACCATGCGCAAAGTGGCCTCCGCCGTGGGCATTACCCCCATGGCGATCTATCACCACTTCGACTCCCGCGAAACGCTGCTCCGCCAGATCACCGATTCGGAGTTCGACAAACTCCTCGACTTCATCCACGCGCGCGGCCACCGTGGTTCGCTCCGGACACAGATCCTGCACTGCATGGATGGCTACCTCGACTACGCCTTCACCCGCGCCCGCGTCTTCGATCACGTCTTCTGCAAACCTCGCGAAGGCGCCCGCCGTTTCCCTGACGACTTCCGCGCCCGCCAGTCTCCCACCCTGACGCCCATCGCCGACCTCGTCAGCAGGGCCATGGCCGAGGGCCAGCTGATGCAGGACGATCCCTGGGAAGTCGCCCTCCAACTCTGGTCGCTCGCCCACGGCTACATTACCCTCTACCGGGCCGGACGCTTCCACCTGGACGAACCACAGTTTCGCGAACTGGTACATCGCGCCCTGAAACGAATGCTGGACGGGCTTCGAGCCCAGGAAGGCGCACCGTGTTGAAACCTGCTGTCGCCGCCCTCTCCGCGGTGGCCCTCTCGGCTGCCGCCATTTTCTTCGCCGACTCCTTGCACCCTGTGTGGTGGCTGATGTGGCTGGCGCCCCTTCCGGTGCTGCTGCTGGCCCAGCGGCTGAAAGCCCTGCCACTTCTGGGCGCCGCGTTTCTGGCCTGGGCCATCGGGCACCTCAACCTGGTGAGCTACTACCGCATCGTACAGATCCCGTACCCGATCATCACCCTGGCCGTAACAGCGCCGGCCGCTCTCTTTGGGCTTGCTGTGTTGCTCTATCGGTTTCTGCTCCTGCGTGGACATGCGCTGGCCGCGGCAGCAGCATTCGCCAGCTTCTGGACCCTATGCCAATACCTGATCGAGTACTCGGGCGGCAGCTACGGCGACCTCGCCTACACGCAAATGGACTGCCTGCCCCTGCTGCAACTCGCATCCGTCACCGGGATGTCCGGCATCACGTTCATCGTCATGTTCATCCCCGCGTCGGCAGCGGCAGCCGTCACCACGCGCGCGAATCGGGCTCTCCTGGCCGTGACAGCCGCGGTGCTGGTCGCGGTCTTTGGCTTCGGCATCGCCCGCCTGGGCGGGGATAGCGACGACGACCCCACCGTCGTGGTCGGCATGGTGGTCTCGGATCTCAAAGAGAACCTGCTCCCGGAGAAGCCCGGTGAGGCCAGCCGCCTGTTGAGGCAGTACGCCGAAGAGGCCGTGAAGCTGGGCCGCCGCGGCGCTCGCATCATCCTGCTGCCGGAGATGGCCGCCGTGGTCACGCCGGATCACATCGAAGAGCTGGACCAGCTCTTCGGCCAGGCAGCCCGCGCCGCCAACGCCCGCATCCTGGTGCCTATCATTCATCCGCTACCCGAAGGCCGCCGCAACGAAGCCCGTCTCTATGACGCCACGGGCCGCCTGGAGGCCACTTACTGGAAGCATCACCTCGTGCCCGTTCTGGAGGATCGAACCCGTCCCGGTACTGAAATGGCCATCCTGCGCGATCCCCGCTCCACCCTCGGAATCGAGATCTGCCGCGACATGGACTTCGTCCCGCTGGCCCGGCGCTATGGCCGCGAGGGCGTCGGCCTGCTCCTTGTGCCCGCCTGGGACTTCGTCGTCGACGACTGGCTCCATAGCCGCATGGCCTTCATGCGCGGTGTCGAGAATGGCTTCCACATCGCGCGCCTGGCGAAGCAGGGCCGCATGACGCTGCTCGACACCCGTGGCCGTGTGCGCACGGAACGCCACAGCAATGCGGCCCCGTTCTCCACGCTGCTGGCCCCTGTTGGCCTGCAGGCCCAACCCACGCTCTACACGCGCTGGGGCGATTGGTTCATCGGGGTGCTCGCCGTGCTCCTGGTTGCCAGCCTCGCCTCTGGCCTGCGCCGGCGGAGTGCGCCGTAGCGTCTACTCCGCCCGGATCGCCATCGTCGGATCCACCCGGGCAGCCCGCCATGCCGGAATCGCGCCAGACCCTATCGTCATCAGCGCGGCCAGCCCCACCGCGGCCAGCATCGTGGGTCCGTCGCCCGGTTCCACCCCCGACAGCAGCGACCGCAGCAGCAGGCCCGCGCCATAGGCCAGCGACACGCCGAACACAACGCCAACGGCGGCCAGTTCGGCGCCTTGCCTCAGGATCATCCGGCCGATATCACTGGACCGCGCCCCCAACGCCATGCGGACGCCAATTTCCTGCATCCTGCTCGAGACGTTGAAAGCCAGCAGTCCGTGGATACCGATCGCCGCGAGCAGGAACGAAACCAGCGCAAATGCCCCCAGTACCCGCAATTGGACGGCGCGTGACGATGTCTGCGTCTCCACCACCTCGGTCAAGGTCTGCACGTCCGAGACCGACTGTTCCGGATTCACCTCACGGATGATGCGCCGCAGCGTGTTCGCCAGCGCCTCCGTCGGCAGGGTCGAGCGCACCACCAGGTCTTTGGGCGCATACCAGGTGGACACCTGGTCATGCTGGTAGTACGAGAGGTAAACCTGCGGTTCGCTCTCCTGCTCCAGCCCGCGCACCCGCACATCCCCCACCACGCCGACGATCTCCCTGTCGTGGTTTCCGAACTGGAAGTGCCGGCCGATCGGATTCTCACCCGCGAAATAGCGGCGCACGAACGAGGCGCTCACCACCGCCACGAAGGGCCTGTCGAAGCGGTCCTGCTCCGAAACATCCCGGCCCAGGCGCAGCGGAATCTGCATGGCCGAGAAGAAGCCCGGTGTGACAAACCGCAGGCTGGCGTTCAACCGGTTGGCTCCGTCCTGCAGGCGCCCGGCAATCTCCACGGGCCAGACTCCGCCACGCAGCACAATCGGCAGGAAGCTGGTATACGCCGCCCCGGTCACGCCGGGCGTCTGCCGCACCGCACCCAGAACCCGCGTGTAGAACTCCTCCCGTGCCGCCCGGCTTCGATACCTCGGCATCGGCAGCGCGGTACGCAGAGTGAGCACGTTCTCCGCACGAAAGCCCGGATCCGTTGCCTGCACGCGCCAGAGAGCCCGCATCAGCAGGCCGGACGAAACCAGCAGCACAATGGACCCCGCCACCTCCACCACCACCAGGGTGGACCGCAGTCGCTCCTTGCGGCCTCCTACGCCGGACCGGCTTCCTTCGCGCAGATCGTTCGAGTCTTCGCGCCGGCTCAGCCGCAGCGCCGGCGCAAGGCCGAACGCAAGGCCGGTGAGCAGCGTCAGCAGGGCGGCAACGCCCAGCACCCGTAGATCGACACTCGGCACTTCCGCGATCGGCAGCGAATTGGGCACCAGCCGCGACAGCAGCGGCAGGGCCGTGATTCCGAACAATACACCCAAGCCGCCGCCCGCCAGTGAAAGCAGCAAGCTCTCAGTCAGCATCTGCCGTACCAGCCGTTCGCGGCCCGCGCCCATGGCCGTCCGTACCGCTAGTTCCTTCCGGCGGCCCATCGACCGTGCGATCAGCAGATTGGCGAGGTTGGTGCACGCCACCAGCAGCACGCAGAAAGCTGCGCCCAGCAGCGTCCGCAACATCATCACGGAACGGTCGGACACCTGGTCCCGCATCGGCAGCACCTTCGCGCCGATGTTCGCCAACTGTTTTGGATACTCACGCGCCAACTGTCCACTGATGCCCGACAGCTCCACCTGCGCCTGCCGCACGCTGACACTGGGCCTGAGCTTGGCCAATCCGTAAACATAGGTATTCTCCCGGTCTTGGAAGTCTTCCGGCTCAAAGCGCATTGCGGTCCAGAACAGCGCGTCGCGGGCTGGCAGATAGAAGCCGCGCGGCATGACTCCGATCACCGTGTATGGTGCTCCGTCCAGCGAGACCTTCCGCCCGATCACGCCGGCGTCACCGCCGAACTGCCCTTGCCAGAGCGCATGGCTCAGCACCACCGTACCCAACGCGCCAGTAGTGTCGTCGCTCTGCTGGAAGAACCGCCCCATCAGGGGCTGCACGCCGAGCAGGGGGAACACCTCCCACGTCACCGAAGCGCCTTCCAACCGGATAGGCTCGCCTTGTCCCACCAGGTCCACCGCCTGCGCCCGGTAGGCGCCCATGCTCTCGAAGGACTTGCTCGCTTGCTTCCAGTCACGATAGTTGGCCGGAGCAATGTCCCAGAAGTTGCCGTTGATGGTGTGGTTCTCCCACAGCTTCACCAGTCGGTCCTGGTCGGGGAAGGGCAGCGGCCGCAGCAGCACATGATCCATCAGGGTGAATGCAGCCGTCGTGGCGCCGATCCCGAGCGCCGACACCAGCACCGCTGTCAGGGTGAAGCCCGGCGCCCGCCGCAGCGTCCGGGCCGCATAGCGCAGGTCCTGCCGCGCAATATCCCAATGCGTGCCCGCCGCGCTCATCAGTACGTCGGGGATTGTCTCCAGCCACAATGCCGCTACCCCCAGCAGCGAGCCTGCGTCTCGACGACGCGCCGCAAACACGGCACGCATCTCCGCCCCATACTCGAGCCGGAAGGACTTCGGGTACAGCCGCAGCAATGCACTGTACAGCCGCATCACGCCCTCCCGGGAGCCAGGCCGCTGGCCTTTGCCAAACGCACCAGGTTCGTCAGCCGCCGGGTCTCGGCCTTGGCCGTCTCCCGTCCGAATTCAGTGATCCGGTAGTAGCGCCGGCGCTCGTCATCCTGGTCCGGAGCAGGCCGTTCATTGGTCTCTTCCAGCAGGCCCTGTTCCAGCATCCTCTGAATCGACCGATACAACGTACCCGGGCTCAGCTTCAGGGACCCGTCCGTGCGGGCCGCCACATCCTGAATAATGGCGTACCCGTGACGGTCTTCCCCCGCCACCGCCATCAGGATGTGGAAGGTCGCTTCCGGCAAGGGGAGCAGGGAATTCGGGTCACTGTCTTGGCTGCGCAGCATCGTCTCCAGTATATCCACACTGGATATATGTGCAATGGATATATGTGTAACGAATATAGAGCGCCGGGCCGCTCCAGCGGATCGTCTACTGTCCCTGGCCTACTGAGTAGCCAGCCTTTCCTTCGTAGTTATAGAGGAACTCAGTCTTGTGAATGTCGGCGCCGGCATCCACGGCCCGGCCCATCGCGTCCATCACCTGCTTCAGCGTAATCACGGGATTGTCCGTCGAGCTCAGGAAGCGGCAGCGCCAACTGTCGCACACAATCGTGTGCGGTAGCGGATCCGGGTAGACCTTCATGCCGCGATTGGAGATCATCACCAGTTTCAGCCCATCTGGGGCGACGGCCTCCATCAGCTTTCCGATGATGTTTGGATCGGCCGGCACGTGGTGTACAAAGAGATCGACGCCCACCAGTTCCCGGCGGCCCGGCGGAGCCGCTTCCGTCCGCGGTTGCTCCGTCAGGCTCGGCGCCGTATTGTAGTGCACTGGCTTCAGCCGTTGCGGCGGCAGCCCCAGCCGCGCGGTGACGGCGTGGGCAAACTCTTGCGTGCCGGCCTTCTCCTGGCTGATGCCGTCCTTGAAAATATCGTAGGTGTGGATCCCGTCCTCTATCGTCCGCAGCCAGGCGTTGTGGACCCGTTCAGCCACATCGGCCTGACCAATGTGCACGAGCATCATTACCGACCCCAGCAGAAGCCCCGACGGGTTCCCCAGATTCTGGCCCGCCCGCCGCGGAGCCGGGCCGTGGATCGCCTCAAACATCGCGTACTTTGCGCCAATGTTGGCCGAGCCCGCCAATCCAGCCGAGCCCGCGATCTGCGCCGCCACATCCGAGAGAATGTCGCCGTAGAGGTTCGGCATCACAATCACGTCGAACACCTCCGGGGTGTCCGCCAGTTTCGCCGCGCCGATGTCGACGATCAAGTGCTCTCTCTCGAGCTCCGGATACTCCGGTCCGATCTCGTCGAAGACCCTGTGGAACAGGCCGTCGGTCAGCCTCATGATGTTGTCCTTCGTGAAGCATGAGACCTTCTTCCTGCCGTTGCGCCGTGCGTACTCAAACGCATAGCGGACAATGCGCTGGCAGCCGCTGCGCGTAATGATCTTCAGGCACTGCGCCTGGTCGGGCGTGTGCTGGTATTCGATGCCCGCGTAGAGGTCTTCCTCATTCTCACGGACAATCACGACGTCCATGCCGGGGTGTTTGGTGCGTACGTACGGGTCGTAAGCGACGCATGGCCGGACATTCGCATACAGCCCCAGCAGTTTCCTTGTCGTGACGTTCAGGCTCTTGAACCCGCCGCCTTGTGGGGTGTTGATGGGCGCCTTCAGGAAGACCTTCGTCCGCATGAGGCGGTCGAGCGAGCTCTGCTCGATACCGGCGGAATTGCCGCGCCGGTAGACCTTCTCACCAATCTCGATCTCCTCGATCTCCAGCCCGGCGCCGCCCTCCTTCAGGATGTGGAGCGTGGCCTCCATGATCTCCGGGCCGATGCCGTCGCCTTTTGCGACCGTGATTGGCGTGTTTGCAAACATGGCAGGATCCCCCACTCCTCCGAAACTCTCCGCCGGCTGTGAGCCTGCGGACGCTCGCGGAATAGTCGCGGCGCCGGCTTGCCGCCGTCTCTTCGATCTGGCGGGATCTACCGGCGGTTCACTTAATCGATGCTGTCGCGCCCGACGTAGAGTTCCCCGATCTCGCCGCGCAGATTTTCGATCACCTTGCCGCGCCGCAGCTTCATCGTCGGGGTCAGCTCGCCGGCCTCCAGGGAGAACTCCCTCTCCAGGATCTTGAACTTCCTGATCTGCTCGAACGGGGCCAGTTGGCGGTTCACGCGCTGCACGATGCGCTTCACTTCGCTCTGCACGGCTTCCGACTGGGAAACCTCGCTCAGCAGCGAGCCGGACTTCACCCCGTCCAGATGCTCCGCGGCCTGCTGGTTGATGGTGATCACGGCCGTGACGTACGGCAGGCGGTCGCCCACCAGCAGCACCTGGTTCACCAGCGGCTCCAGCTTGAACAGGCCCTCGATGCGCGCCGGGTAGATCTTCTTGCCGTTCGAGGCGACGATCAACTCTTTCTTGCGGCCGGTGATCGAGATGTAGCCGTCAGCATCGAGCTCCCCAATGTCGCCGGTATGCAGCCAGCCATCGCGCAGCACCGCCGCTGTGGCGTCCGGATCCTTGTAGTAGCCCGAGAATACCATCGGGCCGCGGATCAGCAATTCACCGTCCGAGGCGAAGCGGATCTCCGCCGTCGGCAGTACTTTCCCAATCGAACCCGCGCGCGGCCGGTCGATGGGATTCAGTGCCACCACGCCGCCCTCGGTCAACCCGTAGCCCTCAATCAGCGGTAAGCCGATAGAGGCGTAAAACTCCGCCAGGTCCTTCCCCAACGGAGCCGAACCGCTGGCCGCGATGCGCATGGCGCCGCCCAGCCGCGTGCGGATCTTGGAGAACACCACCTTGTCGAAGAACTTTAGGGAGGACGACACCCAAGGCGCCGGAGTCCGCCCGTCGCGACGTGCCCTGGCGGCCTCCGAGCCCACGCCCAGGCCCAGGTAAAACAGCTTCCGGATCACGGCCGGCTTCTTCCGGATCTCGGTCGTGATGCTGGCGTACATGCGTTCCCACACACGCGGCGGCGCGACGAAGAACGTCGGCCGGATGGCGCGCAACTCGCCGGGCATCTTCGTGAGTCCCTCGCTGAAGTAAACCGGGACTCCCATGCGGATCATCAACTGCTGCATCACCATCCGCTGCGTGATGTGCGCGGACGGCAGAAACGCCAGGGTCCGGTCGTCGTCGTTCACCGGCAGCACCGGTGGTCCGCATTCGCAGTTCGACACGATGGAAAGGTGCGTCACCAGGCCCATCTTGGGCTCGCCCGTCGCGCCGGAAGTCAGGTAGAGGATCGCGTAATCGCGCGGCTGCACCGCGTCGATCAACCGCTCCAGCAGGCCAACGTCCGCCTGCATCGCTTCGCGCCCCTTGGCTCGAAGCTGGTCGAAAGTAATGGCGCCCTCGCCTTCGCCATCCATCAGGACTCGCGGCACCTGCAGGTCGCTCAAGCCGGCGGAGTCCAGCGCCCGCATGGTCTTGGCGTTCTCGATGAAGATCAGCCGCGCATCGCAGCCCTTCAGCGTCTTCACCTGCTCAGCGGGCGGCAGGCTCGTGTAAACGGCGGCCGAGATGCTGCCGTTCGTCATCACGCCCGTGTCGGCCAGATAGAATTCGGCCCGCGTCTCGGATGCCAGGCCGACGATGTCGCCGTGGCGAATGCCCAGCGAATGCAGTCCGGCCGCGATCTCTTCCGCAATGCGCGTGTATTCGACCCAGCTGTAGGTCCGGTACTTCCCCTGCCCCACGGGTTGGTGCAGCGCGGGCTGCTCGCCCCACGTGGCCTCAGCCATCTTCAGCATCCGGTAGACCGTGCGAAGCTCAACCGGGAGCGACGGCGCCATCTTTCCCATTCGACGCGGTTCCTTCCTTCTTTCCCAAAAACGCCTGGAACACCGGACACACTACTATATTCGTTACGGCGGCGGGATCTCCAGACCTACAGCTTAGAATATTGTCCATGGGCTTTGAAAGAGAACTGGCCGTGGCCCGGCAACTGGCTTCTGAAGCCGGAAGCCTCGCGCTGCGGTTCCAGAGCGATGGCTTTGAGGTCGAGGACAAGCCGGACGACTCCCCGGTGACGGCGGCCGACAAGGCCTGCGAGAAGCTTTTCGCTTCCACGCTGGAGTCGGAATTCCCGGCCGATGGCCTGCTGGGCGAAGAGGGGGCCAACAAGACGGGTACCAGCGGGCGGCGCTGGATCATCGATCCCATCGACGGGACGCGCGACTTCGTTCGCGGCAACCGCCTGTGGTCCAACCTGTTGGGCCTGGAGGTCGATGGGGTCATTGAGGTGGGTGTCGCGACCTTTCCAGCCTTGGATGAACAGTATTACGCGGTGCGCGGCGGCGGAGCCTTCCGGTCCGCCAAAGGCGAGGTCACCCGGCTGAAGGCATCTTCCATCGACACGGTGGAGCGGGCCGTCGCCTGCGTCCTCCAATTCAACAACGTGGCCATCCGGCCCCACTCGGACCGCCTGCTCCCGTTTATGTCCAGGTTCTGGGCCGTACGGAGCCTCGGCGGCGCCTGGGACTCGATGTTCGTCGCCTCCGGCCACGCCGAGTTCTGGCTGGAACCCAGCGCCAAGCCGTGGGACCTGGCCGCGATCTCGGTCATCTGCAAGGAAGCCGGCTGCCGCTACTACGACTACAAAGGCAACGACACGATTTACGGCGGCAACGCCGTCGTGGTCACGCCCGCGCTCGAGCCGGAAGTCCGGACGTTCCTCGGCCTAAGTGGTCAAACGGTCGCCTGAAACGGGCTTCAGTGCCCACGACTCGATACTGTCCGGGCTGCCTCGCATGCTCAAGCCCTGGTTCCCGCCGTACACCCGGCCGGTCACCCAGATCTTGCTGTTGACGAAGACCTCCACAACGGAACCGTCCAGGAAGATGCGCAGGTCCACAGGCCCGGCCGGCACAGGCGCTTCCGTACGGCCCACGCTCAGCGTGTGGCTCTCGGGATCGAATCCCAGAACCTCATGTCCGCCGCGCAGCAGGCCGAAGGGCTTCAGCCCCTTGAGTTTCACGTGAATCTCGCAGCAGTCGTCGTGGGCGGCTTCGCGCAGCCGTTTGCCGCGCAGTTTTTCGTACTCCACCGCGGGCTTCAGCAGCAGTCCGCCCTGCTTGTCCAGCGAGGGCACGACCGCGAGCGACATGGAGCCCGACCAACCCGCCTTGAGCTGGTCCGCCTTGCTGCGCTGCTCCCGCAGCCACGCCCAGATGATGCGGCGCTTACCCGAAGCATCACAGCTTTTGGGGGCATAACCTGCGCCATGTACGAGGACGCCGTTCGATTCTGGCGTAAAGACGCGGTCTTTCCGTGTGCCCAGCCAATACAGCACCTTGCCCTGGGTCGAGACGTAGAGCAGCCACTTGTTGCCGACCGGGAAGAAGTCCGGGCACTCCCACATCTCTCCGCTGGCGACGGGGTCCGCCGGACCGGGGAGCTTCTCGCCAGTGAGCAACGGCTTCAGATAGGTCCAGTGGATCAGGTCAGGAGACTTGTAGAGCAGCACGGTGCCGCCCTTGCCGCGGAAACCGGCGCCGATCAGCAGCAGCCATTCTTCGCCGTCCCGCCACACGTGCGGGTCGCGGAAGCCGGGCGTGTCGATGCCCGGCGGCGGCGCGGCGATGATGGGATTACCGGGATGCTTCGTCCAGGCTTTCAGGTCCTCTGACCGTGCCAGGCATTGCACCTCCGGGTTCACTCCGGTGTATACGATGACGGGCTTGCCGTTCTCCACCACCATGCAGCCGGTGAAGCAGCCGTCCTTGTCGGGGCCGCCGGGCGTGGGCGCCAGCGCGATGGGCAGATGCTTCCAATGCAGCATGTCCGGGCTGGTGGCGTGGCCCCAATGCATGGTGTCCCATTGCGCCGCTTTCGGATTGTACTGGTAGAACATGTGGTACTCGCCCTGGAACCAGACGGGTGCATTGGGGTCATTCATCCAGTTGGAAGGGGGGAGAAAATGGTACTGCGGCCGGTCCGGATCGTTGGCCAGATCCGTGGCCGCAAACAGTGTGGTGGAAAGCGAGCCTAGAAACGTACGGCGAGTCCAGCCCTGCGACATGCACGGATTCTATCGCAGCGGCATCCGGCGTATCATGAGCCAATGTCGAAACTCTGGAAAATCCTGCTTGGGCTCGTCGTTCTGGTGGTCTTATTGGTGGGGGCGTGTGCGCTTGTTGCGCGGTCGATGATCTCAGGCTCAGGCAAGCAGAAAGTGCTGGCGATGCTCAGCGATTCCTTGGGCGTAGCCGTGACGGTTGGCGACATTGACGTGAAGATTGGCAGCATTCTGAAGCTGGAGCCGGCGCTGCAACTGGACCAGATTCGCCTGGCAAACCCGTCCGGGTTCAGCGGCAAGCCGATGGTGGAAGCCGAGGCAATCGACGCGATCGTGTCGGTGTCTTCCCTGTTCTCCAATTCGCCTCGCATCATTGCCCTGGCCATCACGAAACCCGTGTTGCTGGTGGAGAAGAACACAGCGGGCAAGACCAATCTCGAAGTATTCATGGATCGCCTGCAGGCCAAGCCGGCGGCGGCATCGGACAAAGGCGGCGCACCTGCCGCAAACTCCTCGTTGTCGATCGAAGACCTGCGCATTGAAGGCGGCGCGGTGAAACTGGCCGGGGAAGCGTTGGGCTCGTGGCGGCGCATCGATCTGCGGCTGGGCGGGTTCGGCTCGGGGCGTCCACTCACGGCCAAGGCCTCCGCGCACCTGATGGAGACCACGAAATCGCTGCTGGAGTTCCAGGGCACGCTTGGGCCGTTCGCCGAGGGCTCCACGCCCATCGACGGTAAGCTCGACGTTTCATTCGCGCCCGGTGAACTCCCGAAGGCCTTTCTGCTGAAGGAATTCGGGGCGTTCCTGGCCGCTCCTGGCGAGAAAGCGTTGTTGAAGGTGGCGGTGGCGTTGAAGGGCGATCTGGCGCGTACGGCCTCTGGAGCCACCCAGGTGTCGCTGGCCGACTTCCTGATTGGACGGGACGAGCAGCACCGCCTGCCATTGACCGGCAACGTGGCGGGCCAGTTGACGCTGAAGCACGCGCTGTCTGGACCTGCGATTCAGATCGAGATCCCGAAATCGGCCTTCGGCCTGGCCGCCGGACAACTGGCCGCGAGCATGAGCTTCGCCTCCGATGCCGGGCAGGAGCGCGCCTCGCTGGCCGGCTCGTTGAAAGGCCTCGATATTCAACAACTTCTGGGCGCCTTTCTGGACAATGATCCGGGCATCCAGGGGGCGCTGCACATCCCCAGGTTTGAGCTGCGCACAGCGGGTCGCGATGCGCAGCAGATGCGCAGTGCACTGTCGGGGTCCGGGTCGATTGAAGTGGCCAACGGTAAGCTCAAACAGATGGATTTGCTGGGCTCGATCACCGGAGCAATGGGGAAGGCCGGCCTCATGCAGGCTACGGGCTCCACCGATTTCGCCGCCCTGAAGACTAATTTTGCCATCCAGGATCAGACGCTCACCCTGTCCGATGCGGTGATGGACGGCGGCGGCCTGCGCACAACCGGAGCAGGCCGTGTGGGCTTCGATACCTCGCTGAACCTGAAGCTGCAGGCCCAGGTGAGCGGCCGGATCGCCGAACTGCTGGGGGCGCGGCCGCGCGGCGACCAACCGGCACAGTCGATCATCCCTGTAGATGTAGCCGGCACGACAGCCAGCCCGAGAGTGACACCCAGCGTGAAGGGGCTTGCGGCCGAAGCCACCAAAAACTATGTAGGTGGATTTCTCGACAAGCTGCTGACCAACAAGGCCAACAAGAAATGACTTTTCGGGCTGAGGCTTCCCCACAAGAAGCTCCGAAATTGTTATAAACAGAAAGGTGGCCCTGTGTCGCGCCGGTCGCGTCATGCCGCTGCTGGCTCTAAGTGGTTGGTATCAATGATCTTTGCTATGGAGAGTGGGATGGGCGGCCGTGCTCGGCAGGCGGTGGAACCGCAGCCGTGGACGCTTTTCAGGGTCCGAAATGCCTGAAACCCGAAACGAGCCTCTTGCATCCACTTTCTAGTAGAAATAAGATAAACGTGTATTTTCATCTAGCTCTCTAGAGGTAGCTCATGATCTATTCCCGTTCGGCTGAGTACGCAATCCGCGCTTTTGTCCACTTGGCTGCTGTCCCGGAGGGCAAGTATGCCATGGTGAAGCAGATCGCTGAGGAAGCAGACATCCCGTCCCACTTCCTGGCCAAGATCTTGCAGCAACTTGCGCGCAAGGGATTCCTCCGCTCCAGCAAAGGACCCACGGGTGGATTCTGCTTACGGCTGCCAGCCGCTGAACTGTCCATCCTGAATATTGTCGATGCCGTTGACGGCTTGGCCGACTTTGAACGCTGCCCGGCTGGCATGGCCGAATGCAACGATCAGGCGCCGTGCGGAATGCACGATAGCTGGAAGGCCTTGCGGAATCGTATCATGGAGTATCTGGAGCGGACTACGATCCTTGAGCTTGCCAAGGGCTTCGAGCAAAAGCGGAAGAACCTGGAGAAGCTCACGAAGAAAGCGAAACGCTCCACGACGAAGAAGGCCTAGCGGCCTCCGGACGGCTTCGAGACCGTACCCGGAGGTCTCCTGAGCCGCTGCAAGGAGGCATAATGCCGATTCGCAATGGGGAGATTCCGACCCCGCACGATATGTTGGTCCCGATGGTGGTCGAGCAGACCTCCCGAGGGGAGCGCGCCTTTGACATCTATTCGCGGCTGTTGAAGGAGAACATTATCTTCCTCGGCACGCCGATCGACGACCAGGTGGCCAACCTGATCATCGCCCAGATGTTGTTTCTGGCGTCGGAAGATCCGGAGAAGGACATCTCCCTGTACATCAACTCCCCCGGTGGTTCAATCACGGCCGGCATGGCGATTCTCGATACGATGAACCTGATCGAGCCGGATATCGTGACTTACTGCGTGGGACAGGCCGCCTCAATGGGCGCTGTTCTCCTCGCCTGCGGCGCCAAGGGCAAGCGCTACACGTTGCCGCATTCCCGGATCCTGATCCACCAGCCGTCGATGAGCGGGCTGGCTGGTCAGGCCACTGATATCGACATCTACGCCCGCGAGATCCTGCGCATGCGCGAGATTCTCAACGGGGTTCTGGCTGATGCCACGGGCCAGACAGTGGAAAAGATCGCTCGCGACGTCGATCGCGACTACATCATGGAAGCCGAAGCCGCCGTCGAATACGGCATTGTCGACAAGATCATCGCCAAGCGCGCCAAGTAAACGTCCGCCTCTCATTGATCCCGGGGCGCCTTCCAACGGGCCCCGGGAATAATCTCCTCCCCCTTCCGGATTCACCTGCCTGGAGGGATCCCTCTGTCTACCCAGCCCATTCTCCGTGCCCCGTCCCCGCAATCTCATGCCTTGGCTTCGACCTTCGAGCCCAGGAGCCTCAGCGTCTCCGATCTTGAGATCGACAACGGCGACCTCGCCGAGCGCACCGCCCCGCTGACCAGCCTGGTCCTCCAGGTGAGCGGGCCCGTGGTCGTCGAAATCGGCCTCGCGGGCCGGTTTCGCACTTGCCCCATTGCGTCTGGAGACTTCTGTGTCGCCCCCGCCGGCGCCAGCGTTCCGGCCGCCCGCTGGCGCGGTTCGCGCCGCTTCGCGCTCACTGAACTCTCGCCCCGCCTGATCCAGTCCGTAGCCGATTCCCTGAATCTCCACTCTTTCGAACTGCGCCCCGAGCAGGCGATCCGCGATCCCCGCATCGGCCACCTGCTCTTCGCCATACGGGAGGAGGTCCTCTCCGGATATACCTCCGGCCGGGCATACCTGGACAGTATTGCCTGGGCGCTGGTCACCCGGCTCCTCCAGGGGCATGCCATCGCCAGCTTGCCCAAGCCCCATCGCGGCGGGCTCTCCCGCGTCCTGTTCCGGCGGGTGACCGAGTTCATGGAGGAAAACCTCCAGGAAGACCTTGGCCTGGCCCGGCTCGCCGCCATCACCGGGCTGAGCGAGGATCACTTTGCCCGCGCTTTCCGGGAGACCTCCGGAGTGCCACCCCATCGGTATCTGTTGCAGCGCCGCCTTGCCCGCGCCCGGGACCTGTTGGCAACCACAGCCCAGCCCATCGTTGAGATCGCCCAGGCCCTCGGCTTCGCTGACCAGAGCCACTTGACCAACCTGCTCCGGCGCCATACCGGACTCACCCCGGGTCAGGTCCGGGCCCAGTCGGCGCAAGTTGAGGCCAATCCCGGAATCCTGCAATGACACCGGGATTCTGCAATCAGCAAGACCCCCTCTCCACGTAATCTCGACCTAGAAGCAACCGCGCCACACCAGTCGCCTGCGACCGGCAACCGGAGAACCTGCCCGGCCTGGGCAGAGTGTGACTGTACCCGCAAACGCTGATCCGAGAAAGGTATCGATCATGTTCCACATCAACTTCCGGGCCGCCCTGCGTGCCCTCGTTTTTGCCGCCCTGCCGGCGGCCGTTATGGCCCAGCCCAGTCCCGGGGTCTTTGGGCCCGGGCCGGGCTGCAATGTCTTCCCGGCCTCGGCCTCCGTCGGCGCCACCGTTGGTCTCTCCTACTTTGGGCCGCCGCCCTCCTCCACCAATCCCAGCCTGGTTGGGCCGGTTCAGTTGGTGAAGTCCGGCCAGATCGACGAGAAGGCCGGCACCATCACCATGCCCCTGTACCGGGGCACCCTGAACGGCAGCAACAAGGCGGTGTGGTTCATCCTCACCGACGTGAACGACCCGGAACTGGCCTCGCTGCTGGGGTTGAACTACTCCGCCAAGCTGAACTTCGCCGCCAACGGAGCCCGCAATGCCTGGTTCGACGCCCAGAACAACGTGGTCTTCGATCGCGGGGCTGTGGACTTCACGCCGGTTCGCAAGGTGGTGGCCGGATCGTCTGCCGCGCCCTTTCCTCCGTCTGTTGCGGAGCCCGGGTCGGTCGGCGACGACGACTACAGCCCGCTGATCAAGCTCGGCAGTGTGGTCTATAACGCTCCGGTAGTGGCCTTCGGCGTGGAAGCCGCGGACATCAACTTCCCCTCGGGCAATGTCGACTACACGAAGGTGCACGACGAGGTGGTGGCGATCGACACGACGGAGATGACGGTCACCATCCAACTGGTCAACGGCTTCTCGTTCGGCCGCCCGCTGTGGTACATGTCCACGGAAGCCAGCCTGTCCAACGTGGCGGCCATCGAGGGAGCGACCTACGCGCCCCGGCTCCAGAAGCTGGTCACGGGCCGCGACGACAGCTTCAGTAGCCCGGTGGAGCGGTTGTTTATCGCGGTCAACGGGCCTTCCGAGGATGGCTGCGCGAATCCCATGCGTCAGGGTCTCTACGCCGCGCTCACCGATGGCTACCGGCCGAATAACGTCTTTGGCGGCATCCCCACCATCGCGCCCGACTACAGCCCGCTGTGGAACGGGAATCTGTATGAGTGGACCCAGACCGCCGTCGCCCGCGGCTATCGCGGCCAGCTGCGGGAAGAGTTCCAGATCCTGACTTATGTGCAGGACGGGATCCTGACCGGCCCGGGCGGCTCCAAGTTCGGAGACAGCCAGTTCATCGTGAACTGCCCGCCGGTGCAGCGGTTGAACTAGTGACAGGGAAAGGGGTGGGCGCCTCGTCAGCTCCCGCGCACCTTCACATAGCGTTCGTAGGCCCGGTCCCACGCGGGGTCGGGCTTGCCTTCGTAGGTCTCCAGTTCAAAGGAGTTGCGGACCACCTCGCGCAGTTGCTTCAGGTCCTTCACCTCTCCGGCGCCTATGGCCTGGACGAGGATGTTGCCGGCCGCGGTCGCTTCGGTCGGGCCGGCGATGACGGTGCGGCCGGTGGCCGAGGCGACGAACTGGTTCAGGAGGGCGTTCTTCGAGCCGCCGCCGACGATGTGGATGACCTCGATGCGATGGCCGACCAGTGATTCGAGGCTCTCCAGAACCTGCCGGTAGCGGAAGGCCAAGCTTTCGAGGCAGACGCGGACAAAGCCGCCGAGGCCCTCGGGCACGTTCTGGCCAGTCTTGCTGCAGTAGGCCGCGATACGCTCCGGCATGTGGCCCGGCTCCAGGAACTGGTCCGGATCCAGGACGGCGGCGAACGGCGCGGCCTCGGCGGCCAGCCTGGTGAGCTCGGTATAGCTGTACTCCTGGCCTTCCAGCAGCCAGGCGCGGCGGCACTCCTGGACCAGCCAGAGGCCGGCGATGTTCTTGAGCAGGCGGGTCTTGCCCTCGACGCCGATCTCGTTCGTAAGGGTCAATTCCAGGGCCCTGGGGGTGACGATGGGCTCGTCGATCTCGACGCCCATCAGGGACCAGGTGCCGGAGCTGATGTAGCACCAGGGCCGGTCGCCGATGGCGGGGACCGCAGCCACCGCTGCCGCCGTGTCATGACCCGCGGTAGCGAAGACCGGGGTCTCGCCCAGGCCGCAGGTGTCCTGGAGGTCGTCCAACAGGCTGCCCAGGCGTGTGCCGGGCGGTACGATGTCACCCAGGATATGGGTGGGCAAGCCGAGGGTCTCGAGCAGTTCCGTGGACCAGCGGCGCAGCGTGGGGTTGTAGAACTGCGAGGTGCTGGCGATGGTCAGCTCATTCTTCTTTGAACCGCAGAGCCAGTAGCTGAGCAGGTCCGGCATGAAGAGCAGCTTCTCGGCGGCGCGCAGGCCGGGGGAGCCGGCGAGCTTGGCGGCGTAGAGCTGGTAGAGCGAGTTCAGCGCCATGAACTGCAGGCCGGTCTGCTCGAAGATGTTCTCCTTGCCGGCGGCGGCCAGGGCGGCGTCGTAGGCGGCGTTGTTGCGCGGGTCGCGGTAGTGGCGGGGATTGACCACCAGCTCACCGTTGGCGTCGAGCAGGCCGTAGTCGACGCCCCATGTGTCGACGGCAATGCCGTCCAGCTTCAGGTTGCGTTCCCGGCCGGCTTTGCGCAGCCCTTCGCGGATGTCGCGAAAGAGGCGGAAGGCGTCCCAGTACAGGCCGTTGGGCAGGCGGACGGGCTCATTCAGGAAGCGGTGCAATTCTTCCAGTTGCAGGCGGCCACCGGCGAGCGTGCCCAGCATGGCGCGACCGCTCTCGGCGCCCAGGTCGATTGCGACGTAGTGGCTCATAGCGTGAAGTCGTAGATCAGTTTGCCGACACCGTCGGAGTACTCATGCAGCATCTCGAACCCTTGCTGCGCCTGCGCCAGAGGGAGCACGTGGGTGATGAGGCTGGTGGGGATGCGGCCCCCGGCCAGCAGGGCTCCGGCGGCGCGGCCCTTGTGATTGGAGCGCTTCATCACCTGGATGTTCAGCTCCTTTGACATGGCGGTGTGGAGGTCGACGTCGAACTGCATGGGCACGGGGATGCCGATGAGGACGAAGCGGCCGCCATCGCGCGCGCATTGGATGCCGAGGTTGATGGTGCGCGGGTCGCCGGCGGCATCAAAGACGATGTCGACGCCGCGGCCGTGGGTCTTCTGCATGACGGCGTCGCGGAAGTCGTCCTCGTTCAGGTTGAGCGCGATGTCGGCGCCCATGGCCTTGGCGAGTTCGAGCCGGTGGGGGACGCGGTCGCAGGCCAGCACCATCTCGGCGCCCGCCTGCTTGGCCATGGCGATGCCCAGCAGTCCGATGGAGCCCGCACCCATGACGGCCACCGTGTCGCCCAGACGGACGGGCGCCAGTTCGTAGGTATGGACCCAGACCGCCACCGGCTCCATCAGTGTGGCCTCGTGCCAGGAGAGTGAGTCGGGGATGGGGTCGGCGTTATGCGCCGGGACGACTACGAAGTCGCGGAGGCAGCCCTGTGCTTCGGGCCCACCCATGAATTTCGAGCTCTTGCACAGGTTGTGCCGGCCGGCGATGCAGAATTCGCAATGGCCGCAAGTGATGGAGGGTTCCAGGCTGACGCGGTCGCCGACCTTGTAGCCGTGGACCCCGGCGCCCACCTCGACCACTTCGCCGACGGGCTCGTGGCCCAGCACCTGGGGGTACCTTGCCTGGCCCGCGTGGATGCGGCCCTCGGCCCACCAATGGAGGTCGGAGCCGCATAGACCAACGGCCCGCATTTTGACGAGAAGTTCGCCAGAACGCGGGCCGTCGGGGAGGGGCGCTTCGATGAGTTCGAGACGCTTCGGGGCGACAAGAGGAACGCTTCGCATGAAGCGACCAGAATATCTCAGTCGACAGCTTTAGCGGTAAGGACCAGGATGAAGGCGTTGCCGGAGCGATCGACCTTTGATTTGCCGACGACCACCTTTTGTCCTTCGCGGATGTCGAGGTCCGTGCTGAAGCCGACCTCGGTGTAGTTCCAATTCGGGGTGACGATGGGGGCGCCCTGGCCTGACTGGAAGGACTGGGTCCCAGCGGAGACATAGGGGATTCGGAGTCCAAACCGGAAGCCATCAATGCGGAGGACATTGCCTTTGGGCCCCGTCTGGGCGGTGGTCGCCTTGAGCTTCATCTGATAGGTCCAGGGGGCTGAGGGGAGATTGGGGTCGACCATGCCGGCATTGCCGCTGGAATCCGAAGTCTGACCTTCGCGGACGCGGAGAACGGCGGTGTCCATGAGCCGGTAGTCGCTGTAGCCGAAGACGGCCTTCAGTTGCTTGACGACGCCATCGAGTTCGGCGGGTACCGCGTCGCCGACGGTGCCTGTCTTGCCGGCCAGGACCATGTAGGCGACGACCTCGATATTGCGGGGCGCCCCGGTGGGGCTCTCGCCGCGCGGCACGTCGAAGCGTTTGATCAACTCCTCAGCGGCCTGGAGGTCGTTGGCTTCGTACGAGCCCACGCTGATTGCCTTTAGCGCCCCGTTATCAATGACGCGCGTGTCGCGGTCGCGCATGACACCCTGCACCAGCCGGGCGAGGGCCTGGGCGTCGGCATTCCTGATATCAAAGACCTTTTGCTGCCACTTGCGTTCCTGCGCCGCGACCAGTCCGGCGAGGATCAGGGTCAATGCCAATAACCGCACCATTAACTTCTTCATCGCTCTGCTCCTTTAGAATTCATCGCCCACAGGATCACCACATCCGGGTCGTCCGTTATGAGCTTCACAAATTGCGTGTCTCCGGGTGCCGCAGGCACGGGCTGTGCGCCGGCGGCGGGTTTGAGTTGGGTTTTTGACGCCTTGGCCATCACGGCGGGCGCGTCCACCGGCGGCCGCGAGTTCAGCCTCGGTGCCGCCGGAGCCTTGGCCAGCAGGGGCGGCGGGGCGACCGGCTTTGTGTCGAAGGGGACCACCGCCAGCAGCACCAACGCCGCGGCTGCCACGGGGGCCAGTGCCCACACCCACCGACTGCGCCGCGCCGATTTCGAGACTTCCGCCAGGACCCGCGCCCGTACGGCCGCGGTTGCGCCGAGCGGCAATTCTGCGTCTTTCAGATCCCGCAACGCGAAGTCCAGGTCGTCGTCTGACCAGCTCATCGCGCCCTCCTTTCCACAAAGGCCTTCAGCTTGCTTTTGGCTGTCGAGACCTGGCTGCGTACCGTCACTTCCGAGGTGCCCAGAATCGCGGCCACTTCCGCTGTATCCAAGCCCTCGATGTCGCGCAGGATGATGGCCGCCCGTTCCCGCTCGGCGAGGATGCTGAGCCCCTCGGCCATCAGGCGACGCCGTTCGGCCTGTTCCATATCGGTTTGCTGGGCGGCCGGCACCGGCGGTTCCCAGTTGATGGGCTCCATCGGCTTGCGGCCGCGCAACTGGTCGAAACAGGCGTTCATGGTAGTCCGGTAGAGCCAACTCGTCAGACCCCGTTCCTCGTCTATCTGGTGGAAGTGTTTGTAGAGCCGCAGGAACACCTCCTGGGAGAGGTCCTGGGCATCTTCCAGACGGCCGAGCATGCGCAGCGCCACGCGCAGCACCATGCGCTCGTGCCGGAGCATGATCTGCTCGAAGGCAGCAGTCCGGTCCGCGCGTTGCCAGGCCATCGAAAGCTGAAGTCCTTCCAAATCCACTCGCCTGTTATACGCGGGCAGCCGCCGAAACGTTGAGAAGAAAAATCGAGGGTCTGGCTGCGCGGTGGTGGCTGGAAAAGAGAGGGGCTCATGCGGCCGGCGTCTCATCGAAGGGCTCGGGGTGGGTTCGAGGTTGGGGTATTTGGGTTCGTTCCAAAGGTTAAGTTGTTGTAAATAAATATGATATTTGGATCGTTCGAGTTTTTTTACGCTCCTCCGGCAAGCGATGGCGGTGATGAGTTCGGGAGCGTAATCCTGGAGCGAGACGTTGAGGGCATCAGTGCGGAGCATAGAGGCCCGGCCGATCTCCCCGTCGAGGGAGGTTTCGGGGGAGTTGAACGGGAGGCGGTCCTGGAAGAAGCGGTGGGTATGGTCCAGGACGGCAGCGTGGTCTTCGTTCTGGAGGAGGACGGAGCGAGCCTCGACTTCGGGCGTGACGGGGCCACGAGCGTGCGCGCCGTTCCTTCGAGCCTGTTTCGAGCCTGCCAGTTCTTCCATAAGTCACCTTGGCCGGGATTGTAATGCGCAGTTCCAAGAATTGGACGTAGAGGGAGGTGGGCGGGGGAGGTAAGCGACGGCAGCCCAGAGGGTTAGGTGGTTTTCGATTTATTTCGAAAGGGTGTGACCGGGTTTGTGCGGGGGTGCGATTTGGGGTAGAACTGGAGCGAGGCGGGCTGGACGGAACCACAAGCCTGTCTCGTTTGCGGAGTTGATCGAGGAGCCGGGGGCGTTCCGGCCGATCGCACCAGCCGTCTTCAATGCCGCTACTTGTGTGGCGGTCTCACGCCACCCCGAGAAAGTACTGGTTTCCCTCCACCAGGCGACTGATCGTTCTTTGCTGCTTTCCTGCAAGCGGCTCGAAGCAGCTGGAGGAATTTCGTTGGCGGAGTTTCGATCGGCCGGACGGGCGTGTTGAGTGCGGGACGAATTGCGCATTCGGTAAACGTCGCGAGCCGCAGCACGGCTACGGCTTGGCGTCGAGAAAGTCGTTCACCATGGGGACGATGATGGGCATGCGCTGCATCAGTGTCACATGGGTGGTGTCGGGCAGGATGGCCAATCGCGATGCGGAACGCGGTCCCATGTCGCCGTGGACTTCGCCACCCTTCAGGCGAAACATCTCCGCGACGTGCGCGAGCCGGACGCCATCAGCGTCCCCGTGGACGAAAAACATGGGCGCCGTGGTGGCCTTCAGCTTGTCGGCTCCGAAGTCGTACCCTTTCGAGGCCGCGGCCAGGACGTGCTGGATGAACTTCGGAAAGTCGTCAGGAGTCGGACTCAGCTTCTTGTACTCGGTTTCAATGGGTGAGCCTTTGAAATCGTCCGCTGTGAGTTTCGGGATGGATTCGTACGCTCCGGCGACCATGCCGTCACTGCGGAACGTGGACGAAAGGATGACCGCCTTTCGCACTTTGTCCGGATGGCGGATCGCACACTGCATCGCCACGCCTCCACCCATGCTGTAGCCGATCAGGTCCGCTCGAGGGATCTTGAGATGCGAGAGCAGGGCGGCCACATCGTCGGCGAGGTTTTCGTCGGTGATATCTCGTGCGATATCCGCCGTCCGGCCGTGACCCTGCATTTCGACGGCAATCACTTTCCGCGTCTTGGAGAGCTCGCTGATCCACCCGTCCCAGTTGTTGGTGATGGTCATGAATGCGCCGTGAAGCAACACCACCGGTTCGCCGCTGCCGTGGACTTCGTAGTACATCTTGAGTCCATTCACTGGCGCGTAGCCCGTCGTTGGCTTCCGCTGCGCCTGCAGGTTCGTCGTAGCGAGCGTCATTAACAGGAGAGCTGTCTTCCGTACTGCTGAACGCCGCCCGCTCTGCCTTCGGCCGGAAGCGATTGTGGGATGGACTGGCTCGATCATTTTGCCTCCGCACCGGATCCCAGGCTGGCGAGAAGTTCGTCGAGTTGGTCGAGCGCCTCGGGCAGCGCGTTCGTCGAACCGGTGTCAACCGCTTCGCTCGAAGGATAGAGATCGTGCACCACCACCAGCGTCTTGCCGTCGTTCTCTTCGAAGGTCACCGTGGTGATGGTCTGGCCGCTGTCCCCTTCATCGTTCGTCCAAACGAGGCGCGAGTGCGGTGTCACTTCGAGGTATGTGCCGAAGAACTCCATCGTCGAACCTTCGTGGGGAAAGACCAGACGATACTGCCCCCCAACGCGAACATCCATCTCGCAGGAAAGCAGGGTCAGCCCAAACGATTTTGGGACCCACCACCTCTTGAATAGTTCCGCCTTGGTCCACGCCTCGAACACGAGGCGCGCAGGGGCGTTGACAGTGCGTGTGACGACGAGTTCGAGCTCGGACTTCCGCTCCACCGCCGTGCGGTTGTTCATGGGAGTGGCCTCATTTTCTCTTCTTTCGTCCATTTGCTTTCTCCTTCTGTTTCAACTCCTCGACAACCAGGTCCAACTCGTCGAAGCGCTCGGCCCAGAGTTGGCGATACCTCTCGATCCATGCCGCTTCTTCTTCCAGTCCGCGCAGCCCGAGCTTGCAGGTCCGCACGCGCCCAACCTTCTCTGTGCTGACGAACCCGGCTCGCTCCAAGACGCCTACATGTTTCTTCATGCCCGTAAGGGTCATGTGGAACCTCTCGGCCAGGGCTGTGATCGAAGCGTCCGCACGCCCGAGTTGTTCCAGAACGCCGCGTCGGGTGGCGTCCGAGAGCGCACCGAACGAGGCATCGAACTGGGTTTGGCTATACTGAGCCATTCGGTTCAGTATACAGTAAGGGTGACGGAATGCAATGGGAGACTGAACTAGATGCGCTGCGCCGGGCTCCGATCAAGACGGCAAATGTCGAACTCAACCGGCGTAGGAGGGGTTTGGGATGGGGAGCCTGGCGCCTGTTTCCTGAAGCCTTCGATCGAGCCTGGCGGCTAAGGACTGTACCTGTGCGGGGTATTGCGAGGCGACATCGTGTGCTTCGCCGGCATCACGGGCCAGATGGTATAGCTCCTGTTTCGAGCTCTCATAGAAGCGGATGAGTTTCCAGGCGCCGTCACGAATGGCGCTGTACGGAGTGGTGTGCTGGTAGTGGGGGAAGTGCCAGTAGAGCGGGCCGCGCGGTCGAGAGGCGCGTCCGTGGAGGAGGGGCACCAGGCTCACGCCGTCGATGGCGCGATCGCCGGGCAGCGGAACACCCGCCGCCTCGCAAATGGTGGGCATCCAATCGACACCGGTCACCGGTTCGTGCGAGATGGCGCGCGTTGGGGTATGGCCCGGCGAGCGCACGATGGCGGGTACGCGGATGCCGTCTTCATACGGCCAACATTTGCCGGCGCGCAGCGGATCGTTCGAAGTGTAGTAGTCCTGAGGATGTTCGTTCGCGACGGCATCGACGCCGCCATTGTCGGAGGTGAAGATCACCAGGGTGTCATCGGCGAGGCCCTGCGCGTTGAGTTCGGCTGGCATCTGACCGAAGTCGCTCTTGGAGGCATTGAGTTACCAGGAGCCGGTGAAATTAGGTGCTGCGGCGGCACAGGGAGTGGTGATGAACGCCAGGATGAGGCCGGTAAGTAGTGTACGTGTGCGCATGCCGGTTCCTCGTTGCGGACTCGGCTATGGCCTGAGGGACGGATCAGGCTGCAGATAGCGCATTGATATTGGGGGCCGGGGTCAAACTGTCGAAAGTGGGTGGGGCAGTTGGGGCCGCTTAGCCGTGGCCGAATGGGTTTGTTCCGCCACGGAGGAAGGATTGAGCTGCCGAGATGGCCGACTTAGCAGTTGTGGCCGAGGCAGCGGTGGGCGTTCGAAATGGGTTTGTTCAGCCAAGAATTGGCACCGAGCGATCTTTCGAAGACTCCGGGCGCCCGGGTCTTGCGGTGGGTGGTTTATTTTTCAAAGATCCAGTTTTCGACAGAGGTACTAAGCCCCTGACGAGAGTCTGCCGGCATTCATTTTTCCGCCACGCGTAAAAGGATCGCACGTGCTCGCAAGAGATTTCAGGTTGTAAGTACTGAATGACTTGAAAAGAAAGCAGATATATCGCGTGGAGCCCATGTGGCCGCCGTTTGTTCGCGTGGGGCTTTCGCCCTGGTCCGGCGCAATCCGAGGCCGGCGGCTGAATTGGCGCGGGTTGACGGGCCTTTGCTCCTTGCGCGAATCCCTCGGGCCTGGCAACCTGCGACAGAAGCCGCGCGGCCAGCGGGAATTCTGCCATAGGCTGCCCTGCAATGGATGTCGGGACGTCCTGCTGTGTCCTCCTCGCATTTTTGAACGAGGGATTCAGGATGGTTGATTCCTGCATCTTGTCGACTTCTGGCGCACCTCCGTCTTTCGGGCCCCTTTCAGAGGCCGGCCACGACCACGAATGCCCATGGCGGAGTGAGTACCTACAGTTATTGGACGAACTCCACGGCTGTGGCCACGGACGCCGGATCTCAGGTGACGGATTTCGACGGCTTCGGCCGAACAGTCCAATCTCGAGCCGGTTCCCCGAGTGCGACCTTGTCGATTACGGATATGCAGTACGCGCCCTGCGCCTGCTCGCCGATCGGCAAGCTGAAGCGAGTATCCCGGCCCTACGCCGTGGGCGGCACGCCGAAGTACACCGAGTACACGTATGACGGCCGCGGTCGGACGGTGACGGTGGCACTCCCGGATAGTGCAGGGCAGACCACTTACCTGTACGAAGGGAATACAGTGAAGGTGACGTCGCCGGGACGCGACGTGAACCGGCCGATCTGGAAAAAGTACACGATGGACGCCTTGGGGAACCTGGTGTAGGTGAACGAGTCGAATCCGGCCGGTGGTGCGGATCTGGTCACCACATACACCTACAACCTGTTCAATCAACCGTTGACCGTCACGATGACGCGGGGCACAACGACGCAGACCCGGACATTCACCTACAACACCCCGTTCCTGTTGACGAGCGTGGCGGAGCCGGAGACCGGCACCGCAACCTACACATACTGGACCGATGGACAGATCCGGACCAAGACCGATGCCAAGGGAAATGTCACCACTTATGTGCGCGACGGCTATGGACGGCCGAGCACCATCTATCGCAAGCCCGCAGGGGCAACGGTGGACGACCCCACCCAAACGACGACCTACGGCTACGATACCGGTGTGAATGCCCAGGGCCGATTGAGCAGCGTTGTTGTCGGAGCGGCGACGGAAACTTACGAGTACTCGGTAGGCGGGCTGGTTACAAGGAAGGGCGTGGCCTTCCCGAACAACGATGCGCCATTGGAGGCGGTGTACACCTATGACACCCTGGGCCGGATGACTTCGATGAAGTACCCGGATGTCTATAACGGCAATGGGGCCGTGGCCGAGGTGGGCCGGACGCTCGGGTATCAGTATGTCGATCCGATGGGTCCGCAGAAGTTGACGGATTCCACGTATGCGTCGCCGGGCTGGCGCGTGACGGCGCAGCGGAACTCGGCTGGGCAGTTGACGCAGATGGTGGTGTATCAGGCGAACGGGACGTCCGAGACAGAAACGTTTACATACAATTCATTGGGCCAGTTGACGCAGGCGTCGGGCCGGGGTTCGAACATCGAGTACCGCTACTCGGCAACGGGCAACGATGGCCGAATTACGTCGAGAAAAGACAATATCAGCGGCGACGAGGTTTCATACACCTACGATCAACTCGGAAGGCTGATTGCGGCAGCAACCACCGGGCCAGAGTGGGGGCTGACTTGGGCCTATGACGGTTTCGGCAATCGCTTGCGGCAGGAAGTGACGAAGGGTGGACGCGCGGCTGTGTACAGCGTGGACCCGGCGACCAACCGGCTCAATGGCGGCGGGGCTACCTACGATCCGAACGGCAGCATTGAGTCTTTCGGGACGGGTGCGGGCACGGCGGCTTACGACGTGGACAACCGCATGGTGTCGATGTCGCTGGATGCGAACAATGTCGAGAGGTATGCGTACTCGGCGGCGAATCAACGGATCCAGGTCACGCGGTCGAATGGAACGGTAGAGACCTTCTTCTATGGCTTGGCCGGCGAACTGCTCGGTGTGTACCAGCGAGGGACGAAGGCGAACGGGCACAAGTACTTTTCGTCGGCGTCGATTCGGGTGTGGTTCGCGGGGCGGCTGATCAGCAGCGGAGCGAACTCAGTGGTGACGGACCGGCTCGGCAGTGTCGTCAAGGATGGGAGTGAGGCGCTGAGGTACTATCCCTATGGGGATCAGAATCCGGGAAGCACAACAGAAAACCGGGAGAAGTTCGCAACTTACACTCGTGATGGGTTCAGTGGTTTGGATTATGCCCAGAATCGGTATTACTCACCGCAGTTTGGGCGGTTTACGACGGCAGATCCATTCTCGGACAGCGCGGACTATTCGAGACCGCAGGGTATGAACCGGTATAACTACGTCGAGAGTGATCCGGCGAATGGTGTGGATCCCACCGGCCTCTTGGCTGCACCATTGGCTGAGCCTCCGCCAGGGTGGCCTACTATTAAGTGGTATGCATATCTTGAGCGTATAACGACGACTATTCTCGCCCAATGCACTGTGAGCACTACGTTGGTTACCATCAACCAACACTGCAAAGACCTGTTCAACTCGACACTTATCCCGGCTTCCGGTCCGGGTCCGCAACAAACGTTATATAATGCTCTCGAGAATTCCACTAAGGCAACATGGTTTTATGAAGCAGAAGGCCCTGAAGGGTGCCTTACGCTCGCAGAAGCTACAGGACTAGCATCCGCTGGTAGCATGACGGTACATGATTGGGCAATAAGATCCTATCAAGCTGGAGATATTGCAATAACGATGAACTACAGAAAATCCACAGACGATCCGTTTGAATCCATTCCACATGTGGTGTTATTTAGTGGCTACTTCGAGTTGAGCACGGTGGCACGGGGGCTTGTACTTCTCTATGAGCTCTTGCACGTTGTACATGGCACGCACGATCAAATAATTAGTGCTCTTCAGATACCTGACAGTTATATTAAGGACACTGGGCCTTCAATCGGAATCACCAATTAGCTGGAGAAAGGCTGCCAATGAATCGAGCATACCTCATCGCTGGTCTCATACTAATCGGCTACGCTCACGGCATGAGTTCTCCCACGCTCGATCCGGAAGTTATCTTCCGACATGTCAGTTGTTGTCGCAACGACTTCACCCTGCGCAGCATCCTGCGGGCGGTGCCGCTTAGTGGGCGCACTACCGCGAATACTCGATTCACGGTTGTGACAGAAAATGAACCCAAAGCGGAATTCGGTGGGTTTGATATATCTTGGGAGGCCTACAAGCGTGTGGCACTCAAAGAACGGGCTGAAGGAGCAGGCATCGCCTATATATTGGAGTCGCCGACCGGCGCGGGTGCGATGCTCTGGGGCCCCGCTAAAAAGGAGGTGGAACAAAAGGTCCTGAGAGGGCAAAATCCATTTTTCGTCCCTCCGGCAGTCTCCCTGCTGTTCGTAGGCCCTGACTGGAAACCGGAAAGAAAAGAGATCGTCGCGTGGGCTTGGACGCAAGAGCCTTTGAATCTGGACGCAGCTCGGAATATTCTCAAGAACGTGAGGCAACACCTCGGTGTTCACTCCGTTGGGTTGTATATTGCAGATTCTCCCTACCTGTGGACAGCCTATGGGTTTCCTCTATTAGTTCCAGCTTTTGGATTCTTCCCCCCTGACGAGATGACGAAGGCTCGCAAGCCGGTGATTTTCTGGTGCGAGTGGAAACATGGCACGCAGAGGCCGATCTGCGCGAAGTACATCGAATAACGAGAACGGAGAACGGGAAAAGGGGGGATGTGGACGTCCTGGCCTGTCTCTTGCGTATTTGGATGAGAAAAAATCATCCTGCAGCGTACTGATTGATCGGCATGCCTCGGTCTGCTCGATTCATTGCGCCAGGCGTCGCGCATCACATTAGGCAACGTGGTATCGACCGGCAGTCAGCGTTCCATTCCCGCCGTGACCGGCTGACCTACCTGAGCTGATTAAGGGAACAGGCGGCCATCAGCAACCTCCCGATTCTGGCTTATTGCCTGATGGCCAATCAGATACACCTGATTGCCGTGCCGCACGAGGTGCCGGTCCGAGCAGCCTGTGGCGGAAGTCGCGCAGCCGCGTTCGCACCGCCGCCGGCACCAGAATGGCAGCTTAAGTGCAATTTCGAAGCCGCTCCGAAGAAAGTCGCCTTTTTCTGGGAGGATGGGGGCGGCGGAGCGAACCCAAAGGGCGACAAGGGGTTGCGGCCCATGGCAGTGTCGAGCCGGCCTCCGAGTGGCCGGCACTAGTTCGGCCGGCTCTTCGCGCCCTGGGCTCGCAAGCCCTTGCCGCGCGGCTGGCGGGACTTCCGCCAAAGACTGCTACCCGAAGTCATGCAGCGAGTGCACGGCCGGTACGCACAGTATTTGAACGCTCGCCGGGGTCGTTGTGGGCACCTTTGGCAGAACCGTTTCAATTCCTGTCCGTTGGGCGCATCGCATCTATGGGCGGCGTTGCGCTATGTGGAATTGAACCCGATCCGGGCCGGACTGGTGACAGACCCTCGGAGCTATGAATGGTCCAGCGCCGAGGCTCATCTATCGGGGGAAGATCGGGCGCGGATTGCGGACCTGTCGTTCTGGCGCGCGGCGGGTGCCGCTCCGGCTTGGGCGCGCCTGTTGAATGAGCCGGAAGTGGATATCGAGCTTAAAGCGCTACGCCGTGCGACACACTCTGGTCAGCCGTTTGGGGATCAGGCGTTTACGAAGGAAATGCACGCGCAACGGGCTGAGCTTTGGGCAAAGGTGGCCGGAGAGTTGGCTCCAGCGAGGGAGGTCGAGGTACTGAGAGCCAGAGGGTGAATGGGACGGAGCCAGTGTGATCGGGAGGGGTCGCTTCGAGTAGAATGCTGGATTGTATGGTCTGGAAAGATATATAGGAAAATCGAGAGGGACAGGACGTCCCCTTTCCGGGGTGAAAATGCGTACATGGCTTGGATTGCTCGGATACTTGGTTCTGAATGCGACTGCGGCGTATTGCGGAGTCCGGTATCTTCAGGCTTCTTTTGCGTACAGTTCAATTCTTGGAGTTGCATCTGAGGCTCACCGCGTAAACCGCACCCATTCGGTAGCGTTGGCCTATTGCATCTTATCTATCTTGCTGGCTGTTGGCTCGGCATTTGTGGCTTCGAAAGCACTTGCTTTCAACCTCGATGCGACATCTGCGGGTCGGATGGCTCGGCTAGCTGGCGTAGTATTGGTGTCTCTCTTCCTTGTTGCTGGCATGTCGATCACCTGGATCTATCTTTGGCAATGAGTTGTAGATGATGAGCCGCAAAGCAGCAGCCTGTTTGGTCGCAATGGTGCGACCTTCCCTTGTCCTGCTGCGGTTCATGTTTGGCCCAATATTGACTCTTGCCTTCTCTGGAATCAATAACCGCATCGCGCGCAAAGATGAGGACTGTTTGCTGCAAGATGTTCAGGGCTCGCTTTCGTTCCTGTTTGAGGAGTATGGGGGGCGTGTTATTCCCAGTGACGATGTGCCATTTCCGCCGGGATTCGACTATGCATTTGTCACGGTGAGCCTTGGCGGTTTCCTATTGCGGTTTGTTCGTGGTCGAGGAGAGTTGGGGGTATGTCTTGCACCGGAGTTCGCACGGTCCGATTGGCAAGAGTTGCCAATCGTGCTCAACGTAATAATGAAGAAGGACGGGACTCAGCCTGGAGAGATCCAAGATCTGTGGGATGTCGCTCGGGAACTGCGGCCCCATATGAGAGACTTGATTGCACTCTTCTCTCCCCTGCAGTTCACCGCGCTGAAGTGCAAATTGGAGGACGAGGTCTACGCGCCCGCGAGAACTGCCACTGAAAAGATGGAGTCCAGAATAAACCGTAGACTATACGGACGATAGATCGCCCGCCTGCAGGGCGTGTTCGGCACTCAGCCTGTGACCTACTATGTCGGCAGTGTTGTGCATGCGATCCATGGCGGGCTCCAGCAAGCGGCACTGGGCAACGGGGTGACAGAGAGCACGGTGTACAACGCCCGGTTGCAGCCGACGCCGATCCAGGCAGGGTTGGGGATTCTCCTCGTAACCGATTACCGTTCTCCACTGATTCCGATCGACATTCTCGGCTGAAAGCGATCAGCGTTCTCCTGCGAAAGCGATCAGTGTTCTCCTGTCAAAGCGATCACTTCCTGGTACTCGTGGCCAAAGGTGATCGGCGCGTGAGGATGCTGATCGGTTGTTGAGTAGAATGTTGGGACGGCGCGAAAGCGGCGCTGGACGAACCGCGAGGGCTACCATGAGCCGCCCGGGAGGGCGAAATCAGGTTGCCCAGACAGAGGAAGTCCATGCGCAAGATCAGAGAGACTCTTCGGCTCCATTTCGAGCAGAAGCTCGGCCAGCGGAAAATTGTCCGCAGTGCAAACGTCAGCCAGAGCACCGTGCACGAGTACCTGGCACGGATGCAGGCGGCCGGTTTGGGATGGCCGCTGGGAGAAGGCTGGGATGAAGAGCGGCTGGAGGAGGCACTATTCCCTCCGGACCAGACGGCGGAGAAGCTCCCGTCGCGTCCGCTGCCGGACCGTGCGGAGTTGGGGCGGCAGCGCCAGCGGCATCGCGACTTGACGCTGGAATTGCCGTGGGAAGAGTACCGACAGCAGCAACCGGACGGTTTCGGCCACCGACGCCGCAGGCCAGCCAGGATGCCTCCGACGTGTTCGCTGCGCTCGACACCGAGCCGCTGGTGGGGCGGAGACTCCACTGATTGGGGTTGTGGCCGGACAGAGATATCTGGAAAGCACGAGTCCGCCACCAACAGGTTTGAGTTGCTGTCCGAAGGACGTCCTGCTGCCGCGTCACACCATGAACGCGCCGCCGTTGATCTCGATGGTCTGGCCGATGATGTTGCGGGCGGCATTCGAGCACAGGAACAGCGCCACTTCCGCCATGTCCTCGTTTGTCGAGAGGCGGCCTTGCGGCGTCATCCTCACTACGCCGTCGAGGATCTCGCGGGTGGAGAAGCGGGCGTGGAAGTCGTTGTCCACGGTGCCCGGGCTGATGGCGTTGACACGGATGCCCGCTGGCGCCAGTTCCTTGGCCAGGCCCTTGGTCATGGCGGCTACGGCCGCCTTCGACGCTGAGTAGATGGTGGCGCCAGGGCCGCCGCCATTGCGCGCCGCGATGGAGCTGACGTTCACAATCACGCCCGAGCCCCGGGCGATCATGCCCGGCGCGATCGCCTGGGTGATGAACCAGACACTTTTGGCGTTGAGATCCATCACCTGGTTGTAGGTGGCGAGGTCCATGTCCTCCAACTTGGCGCGTTTCTGCAGTGAGCCGGCGTTGTTGATGAGGAAATCGATGTGGCCTGAGTACGGCTTGAGAGTCTCAATGAACGCCGTGATGCCGGCTTCATTGGCCAGCTCGCCGTGCAACAGAACGGCCTTCGCCCCGGCGGCTTCCACGGCCTTGGCCGTTACCTTGGCGCCCTCAGTTCCGCTGGCGTAGTGCACCAGAACCTGCGCGCAGCCGGCCTGCGCCAGCGCGATCGCGGTGGCCGCGCCAATCCCCCGGGATGCGCCGGTCACCAGCGCCGTCTTGCCTTGAAACTCTTGAGCCATGCCTTATTCTTCCACTAACGCGAAGGGGCGCAAGGGGGAACCTGTCGCACCGACGATTTTCAGCGGAGCTGCGATGAAGGCGAATTCCGTCACTTTCTGCTGGGCCAGTTGTTCCAGGTTCAGGCACTCGATGAGATGGATGCCGCTTTCCACCAGCAGGTGCATGTGGACCTCCATGCGCGGAGAGGGGATGCGCTCAACGGCCACATTGTCGGCGCCCACGGCAAAGACGTGTTGCGATGACAGCCAGTGCGCCGCTTCCAGCGTGATGCCGGGCTGGCGCTGCTCGTTCACAAAGGCCCGGGCGTTGGTCCAATGGCGGCCCCAGCCAGTGCGGATCAGGACGACGTCGCCGGGTTCAATAGGGCATCGGACGGCCTGTTCCAACTCGGGTACGCCAATCGACTCGTCCTCGGCCAGTTCGCGGTCACCGGCGACATCCAGCAGGACGCCGCGGCGCACGACGGGCGGAACGAGGTCGATGCCGACTTCGCGCGAGGATTTACCCTGATAGAACAGACCGTTGCACGAGAAGTGTCCGAGTCCGTCGATGTGCGTGCCGACGTGTGTGCCCAGGGCGATCAGCTCGGCCGCGGCCGAGACGCCGCCGGGCAGGACGTAGTCGCCGTGCTCCTTCGTCATCGCCATCGCGAAGGGCGGATGCGTGGGCCAGTGCGGCATGCCCACAAACCAGGTTTGCGCCAGATCAATGACTCGCGCCTGCCTGAGCTGCTCCAGTAACTGCTTCATGACTCCCCATCTCCGGCAGGAAGTAGAACGAGATGCCGAGGATGATGTACACCGCCAAGAGCATCGCGCCTTCCAGCCAATTGGACTCTCCGTCACTGGCGATTTCGCCGACGATCACCACGGACAGTACCACAGCCAGAACCTCGGCAGGAGAGAAGACGAGGTCCATGGGACGGGGACCGATGAACTGGCTGGCCAGAACCAGGATGGGGGCGACGAAGAGCGCCACCTGGATGCTGGACCCGATGGCGATGGACAGGCTGAGGTCCATGCGGTTCTTCAGGGCCATCAGGATTGCGGTGGAGTGTTCGGCCGCGTTGCCGATGATGGCTACCACGATAACGCCGACGAAGACGCTGGTCATGCCGAAAGTGTGGGCGGCCTGTTCGACGCTGCCCACCAGAATTTCGCTCATCCAGGCGATGAAGGCGGTGGCCACGGCCAGCACGGTCACGGATTTGGTGACGCTCCAGCCTGGGTGGTGGTCGTGCCGGGATTCCGTCTCTTCACTGGTCGGCAGACCTTTGAAGAGCTGCTTGTGGGTGACGAGCGAAAAGATCAGGTGGCCGGTATAGATGAGCAGCAGGACGACACTGATTTCGACGCTGAGGCCGCCTTCCTTGGCGATGCCCTTGGCTCCGGCCAGATGGTGAAACATGGCGGGGACCACCAGCGAGATGCCCGCGAGGGTCAGCAGGGTGGATTGGGTGCGCGCCGCCGTTGCCTGGAAGCGCTGCACGCGGTATTTGAGGCCGCCGGCGAAGGTCGAGGCGCCGGCTACAAGTAGAATGTTGCCGATGATCGAACCCGTCAGGGACGCCTTGACGACGTCGTGCAGCCCCTTTTGCAGGGCGGCCAGGGCGATGATGAGCTCGGCCGCATTGCCGAAGGTAGCGTTCAGGAGCCCGCCCACGCCTTCGCCCGTGTGCGCCGCGAGATGCTCTGTTGCATGGCCCAGCCAGCCCGCCAGGGGCAGGATGGCAAGACACGCACACACGAAAATGGTGACGTGATCCGTGGGACGCAGATACTCCAGCGCCACGGTCACTGGCACGAATACCAGAAACCAATCCAACGAAAATCTGATCTTCATCCCTTGCGCGCCGCCCTCTTCCTGGATTTCACCTGTTGCACCGGCCTCTCGTCCGCCGCCCACCGGCCCAGCCGGTATTTTCGCTCATAGCCGGAGGTCAGGTTCGAGATTCGCACAAGTACGGCGCCGCTTGCGTCGGCCGTGTATTGTTCTTCGATCACCTGTGGCGCTTCGCCGTCGCGATGGGTCACCGGAACACTGGCCAGATCGTCGAATTCCGCCAGCGACGGATCGAAGGGGAAGCGGATCTCGTCCCAGGCGGTGACGTCGCCCGTGGGCTCGGCTTGCGGTCCACGGCTGGAGCATTCCAGATACCGAAAATGACCTACGTTGTGAACGGGGGAGTAGCGGCGCACGCGCTCCAGCGGCGGTTCACTGGGGCCGGGCAGCTCCAGGCCGCGCTCGAACAGGGGGTCGAAGAGCATTACGCGTCCGGCTTCGCTTTCGCGCCAGACTCCGAAGAAGCGCGTGAACCGCTCGCGCAACTGATAGGTCGACTGCGCGTCGGCCTGGATCGCGAGACCAATGGCTGTGGCGGACCGCGTATAGGCGGAGCGCTTGACCCGCCGGCCGAACTCCTCGCGGAGCTGCCGGCCGATCAAGGGCAGCTCGCTGGCTCCGCCGGTGATGTATAGAGAAACCGACTCGCCTTCGGGTACGCGCTGCAGCAGGTCCTGTGTGGCGTGCAGCGTCTCCTGGACCAGCGGCTGGCAGCGGTCGAAAAACTCGTTCACGGGGACGGCCACTTGGGGCCAACCCTCGCGCACGCTGTCGAGGTCGACGATGAGGCGGCGTGTGTTGGGGTGCAGCGATTCTTTCTTCTCGCGGCACTCTTCCAGCAGCAGGAACTCTTCGTGGCCGCTCAGTTCCGACAGCGCGTAGCCGGCCTTTTCCAGCGCCAGTTCGGCCAGGATCTCGTCGAAGTCGTCGCCACCCAGCGTCGGGATGCCTTCGGTGGCGGCCACGGTGTGGCTGCGGTCCTCTTTCAGGACGAGCGAGACATCGAAGGTGCCCCCGCCGAGATCGTAGACGAGGACGCGCTCGGGCGCTTTGGAGTCATCCGCCGCCAGCCGGTGTGCGTATTCGATGCTGGCGGCCGAGGGTTCGTTGAGCAGCCCGGCGACGGTGAAGCCGGCCTGGCGGAAGCCTTCGGCGGTGAGGAAACGCTGGTTGGAGTTGGCGTTGGCGGGTACGCCGAGCATGACTTCGAGCGGCTCGCCGTCGAGGATGGGGAGGGACGAATGGTGGAGCAGCTGTTCGCGCACATAGCCGAGCAGCTCCGCCAGCAACTGGCGCATGGGCAAATGGTGCGTGCCGAGGTCGATGCGGGTCTCGGGACCGGCGTCGGCCAGGACGCGTTTGATGCTGCGGATGAGCAGGACCCCGTTCGTGCCTTGAGCCGCCCAGGCGTCCCAGCCGTAAAGCCGGGTCTCGCCGCTCACCGCGATGAGGGGCGGAATCCACTCGCGCGAGGCGCCGTCCGGGCATTCGAAGGCGGCTACGGGGTAGTTGCCCCGGTCTACTGCCGCTACCACGATTCGCGTCGTGCCGAAATCGATGCCGAGCCGCATGTGGAATTAGATTAGCGCGTCCGGCGGCAAGATTGACGCGAGATCGCGGTTCACCGCCTCTTCGTCGCCGCTCCGGTAGTGGTCCAGAATTTCGGAATCGACCAGCGCATACCAGAGCTTCCTGCGCTCCTGAAAGTCGGGCACCGTTTCGGCCAGGCGGCCGCGCAGGCGCCGCGCCAGCTTGAGGAATTCGGCGTACTCCGGACCGAGTTCGCGCTCCAGCTTCTCGCGGATGCGGACGGCCAGGGCGGGGCAGGCGCCGCCGGTGGAGATCGCGATGACGAGTTCGCCCTGGCGGACGACACTGGCAAAGGTGAACCGGCAATGTGGCGGATCGTCGACGCAGCAGACCAGGATGCCGCGGCGCTCGGCCTCGGCGAAGATCTCGGGGTTTCTGGAACGGTCCGGTCCGGCGGAGATCACCGCAAAACAACTGTCCAGATCCGCGGAATCGTACTCTGCCCGGCGGTGCAGCACGGCTCCGGCGCGAGCCAGGGCCGCGGATTTCTCATCCGCTTCGCGGCCCGAGCCGAGCACGAGGCACTTCTTGCCTTCGACGTCCAGAATGATCGGATAGCCCTCGGCCATCCTTCGATTGTCCCTCAACCGCCCGGTTACCATGAGGGAATGCGAGTGATAGCGCTGGAATCCCGACGGGCGCGTGAGATGGAAGAGCTGCTGCGGCGCCAGGGGTTCGAGCCGTTTGTGGCTCCCTCTGTGCGCGAAGTGGGGCTGGAGGCCAACCCGACGGCTGTCGTTTTCGGGGAATCGCTGATTCGAAACGAGTTCGAGGCCGTGATCTGCCTCACCGGGGTGGGGGTCCGCCAGTTGTTCACGCTGTTGAAGTCGCGATTCGACGAGACGGAGCTCCTCGGCGCGCTGAAGCGGACGACCACGATCGCACGCGGACCAAAGCCGTCGGCCGCCCTGCGCGAACTGGGCGTACAGCCTACCGCGATTGCTCCGGATCCGGCCACCTATCGCGAAGTCCTGGCGATTCTGGCGAGTCGACTGGAGCGGCGCGTGGCGGTGCAGGAGTATGGCCGGCCGGACCAGCGGCTGCTGGGCGGCCTGGCCGAGCTCGGCTGCCAGGTGACGCAGGTGCCGGTTTACCAATGGGCGCTGCCGGAGGACATTAAACCCCTGCAGGAAGCCGCGCGGCGCATTGCGGCCGGTGATGCGGAGGCGGTGCTGTTCACGTCGTCGGTGCAACTCGATCATTTGCAGCAGATAGCGGCGGAGCTCGGCGTGGATGTGCTGGCCGGACTGGCGAAGCTGAAGATCGCCTCCATCGGCCCGACCATGACCGAAGCGCTGCGCGCCGCCGGGCTGGAACCGGCCGTGGAACCTTCCACTTCCAAGCTGGGCTTTTTGATTCATGAATTTACCGCATTCATGAAAAAAGCTTAATTGGAACCGTATAAGCCCGCTGATTGCCCCAGATCAGCAATTTCGATTGGACTGAAAACTCGAACCCCGAGTACAGTTAGGCCATAACCTCCTCGTTGGAGCCCTACCCGTCCTGTCTCCGGTCTCCTGTCTGATCGGATCCACCGTTCCTCACTCTTCACCCTTCTGACTTCTGGAAACTGGGAGAAACCACGTAAATGCCTGAAAGCATGGGAAAAGTGTGCCTGGTTGGCGCCGGACCGGGCGACCCGGAACTGCTGACGCTGAAGGCTGCCCGCCGCCTGCGCGAGGCGGAAGTGGTGCTCTACGACCGTCTGGTCAGTGCCGAAATCCTGACGCTGGCCGATCCTGAGGCAATCTTCATCGATACCGGCAAGGAAGAAGGGCACGCCGAGGCGATCCAGCAGGAAATTCACCGTTTGCTGCTGCAGTACGCCTGGGAAGGCAAGCGAGTGGTGCGGTTGAAGGGTGGCGATCCGTTTGTGTTCGGACGGGGTGGGGAAGAGGTCCTGTTTCTTCGTCAGCACGGCATTGACGTGGAAGTGGTGCCGGGCATCAGCAGTTCGATGGCCGCTCCGGCGCTGGCCGGAATCCCGGTGACGCATCGCGGTGTGGCCGCTTCGGTCACGGTGATGACGGCGCGGTGCAAGGGCGGGACAGAGGCCGACTGGTCTAAGGTGGCCAGGGTCGACACGTTGGTGATCCTGATGGGCGTCAAATGGCGCGAGCGCATTGCGCGGCACCTGTTGGCATGCGGCCGGCCGGCCAAGGAACCGGCGGCGTTCATCGAGCGGGCGACCACCGCCCGTGAGCGGGTTGTCGAGACCACACTGGGCGCCATTGCGGCGGGCAAGGTGGAAGTGGAGTCTCCGGCCGTGCTCGTCCTCGGCGCGGTGGTGAAGTTGCGCGGAGCGATGCTCGCCCTGTGCGCCCGGAGCATGGCATGAGCCTGCCCCTGTTGCAGCGCACGGCCGATCCCTCGTTCTGCCGGTACACACCGGCGGAGGCGGAGCCGCTGGAACTCAGGATCCCCGTGCGTGCGCCGGTGGAAGGCGAGCAGTACCGCTTTCACTTCGACATGACGAAGTGCATCGGCTGCAAGTGCTGCGAAGTGGCGTGCAACGAGCAGAACAACAACCCGGCCGAGATCCGGTGGCGGCGCGTAGGCGAACTGGAAGGCGGCACTTATCCGTTCGCTGAGCGGTTCCACCTCTCCATGGGGTGCAACCACTGCCTGGAGCCGGCGTGCCTCATCGGCTGCCCGGTGGACGCCTATACGAAGATGCCGGATACGGGCATCGTGCTGCACAGCGCGGACACCTGTATCGGCTGCCAGTACTGCACCTGGAACTGCCCCTACGGCGTGCCGCAGTTCAACGAAGAGCGTGGCGTGGTGGGCAAGTGCGATATGTGCCACGGCCGGTTGAGCGAGGGCCGTGAACCGGCCTGCGTCAACGCCTGCCCGCAGGGCGCAATCGCCATCGAGCTTGTTCAGATTGATGCGTGGCGGGCGACCAATGCCGCGGCGGCCAATGCGCCCGGTTTGCCGCCTGCCTTCGAGACGATGTCGACGACTCGGATCACGCTGCCGGAGCACATCGACGATTCGCTGCGGAAGGCCGACTATCACCGGGTGCGGCCGGAGCATCCGCACTGGCCCCTGGTCTTCCTGCTGGTGCTGACACAAATGTCCGTGGGCGCGTTTGCGGTACTGCTGGCGATGGGCGCCGCCGCTCCGAAGCTGTCGTTCCTGTTTGCGACCGCGGCCGGCCATGCGGCGCTGGGCTTCTCTCTGCTGCACCTGGGACGGCCGGCGCACGCGATCCGGGCTTTGAAGATGTGGAAGCGGTCGTGGTTGAGCCGGGAGGTGCTGTTCTTCTCGCTGTTCGCCGGTTTGACGGCTGTGGCAGCGCCCGCTGCGTTCTTCGGAGTCGGGCCTGTGATGCCGCTTTTGGCCGCTACCGTATTGGCCGGACTGGCAGGCGTCGTGTCGAGCGCACGCATCTACATGGTTCCGGCGCGTCCGGGCTGGAACAGTCCACGCACGCTCGTTGAGTTCCTGCTGACCGGCGCGTTGCTGGGTTCGCTGCTGGCGGGCGGGCCGGCCTGGTTCACTCTCGCCGCCGCTGTGTCGCAGGCCGCGCTGACCGGCTGGAAGATCTACGCGATGCGCACTTCGGCCGAATTCGAGATGAAGCAGAGCGCCCGGCTGTTGACGCGGACTTTGCGGCAACACCTCGCCTGGCGGCTGGCGCTGCTGGCGCTGTGCCTCCTGCCTGGGATTCCGGCGCCTCTGGCACTGGCCGCGGCGCTGGGCTCCGAGATCCTGGGCCGCTACCTCTTCTTCGTCAGCGTGGTGCCTCGCAACATGGCCGCCACCTTCTTTTCGGGAGCCGAAGCCGCATGAAGAAGAGCTGGAAACGCCTGCTGGGGCTGGATATCCTCAGCGACAAATACGCCTACTCGAACGACGCCGAGCATGGCTGGGTGGCGACGGAGAAGATCCCCGAGAAGTGGGTGAAGACCACGTGCGGCTACTGCTCCGTCGGGTGCGGGATGAAGGTGGGCGTTCGCGGTGACCGGGCTGTCGCTGTGAGGGGCGACGAAGATCATCCCGTGAATCGCGGCAAGCTCTGCCCCAAGGGCTTGAGCGAGCACCACACGCTGCAGGCGCGCAGCCGGGCCCTGCGGCCGCTGCTGAAACAGAAGAATGAGTTCCAGCCTGTGTCGTGGGATACGGCGCTGGACACGATGGTGGAGAAGTTCCTCTCGGTCCAGGCCAAGTACGGCAAGCAGGCGCTGGGCGTTCTCTCCACCGGGCAACTGGTCACCGAAGAGTTCTATGCGCTGGGCAAGCTGATCCAACTCGGGTTCGGCACCAGCAACTACGACGGCAACACCACGCTGTGCATGGCGAGCGCGGTGGCCGGCTACAAGCGCAGCTTCGGCTCCGACGGACCGCCCGGCGCGTACGACGACCTGGCCGAGTCCGATCTCGTCATCCTGATCGGCGCGAACATCGCCGACAATCACCCCATCCTCTGCCAGCGGCTGGCCGAAAACCGGCAGGGCACCGTGGTCGTCGTCGATCCGCGCGTTACTAAAACGGCCATGCTGGCCGATCTCCATCTGCCGGTGAAGCCCCGCTCCGACATCGCGCTGCTCAACGGCATCGGACATGTGCTGATCGCGGAAAGCATGATCGACGCGGCGTACATCGAGCGGCACACGACGGGCTTTGAACAGTTGCGCACGCACCTGGCCGCCTACACTCCATCGCACGTCGCGGGGATTTCGGGCCTCACAGAAGAGCAGGTATTGGACATTGCCCGCCGGTTTGGCCGGGCGCGCGCTCCTTTCGTGGCCTGGACAATGGGCGTCAATCACTCCACCCAGGGCGCGGAGACGGTGAACGCGATCTGCAACCTGTCGCTGCTGACGGGCAAGCTCGGTTTCGCCGGCGCGGCTCCGTTCTCCATCACGGGCCAGTGCAATGCGATGGGCTCACGCGAGGCGAGTTGCACGTCGTCGCTGCCCGGCTACCGCAAGTTCGAGAGTGCCGAGGACCGGGCCGAGATCGCGAAGCTGTGGAATGTGGATCCTTCGGTGATCCCCACGAAACGCGGCCACGCCTACCCCGACCTCGTCGAGGGCATGGTGAAGAAGGAGATCCGCGCTCTGTGGATCATTGCCACCAACCCGCTGGTCTCGTTCCCCAACTACGACGTGTTGACCCAGGCCCTGGGCAACCTGGAGTTCCTGGTGGTGCAGGACGGCTTCCATCCCACCCCCACCACGCTGCATGCCGACCTCGTCCTGCCCGCTGCGATCTGGGGAGAAAAGGAAGGCACGTACACGAACTCCGAGCGGCGTGTGAGCAAGGTGAATGCAGCCGTGCCGCCACCCGGTGAGGCGCTATCCGACTTCGAGATCTTCCTCCGCACCGCCGGCCAGCTGGGCGTGCGGGACAAACTCTTCCCCAACTGGACCGGGCCGCGCGATGCCTTTGAGGAATGGCGCCAGGTCTCGAAGGGGCGCCTGTGCGATTACTCGGGGCTCAGCTATGAGCTGCTGGAGACAGCCGGACCGATCCAGTGGCCGCATCCGCAAGGGACGGAGTCGACAGGCACGCGCCGCCTCTACGCCGATGGCCGTTTCGAGCACTCCGACGAAAAGGCGAAGCTGTTCTGCATCGAGTGGCAGCCCGCGCCGGAGCAGCCGAGCCGCCAGTATCCGTTCGTCCTGAACACCGGCCGCACCGTGGAGCACTGGCATACGCGGACCAAGACCGGCGAGGTGGAGATGCTGCACCGCATGAGCCCGCGGGCCTGGCTCGAGATGAATCCTACCGACGCCGAGCGGCTGGGCCTGGAGATGCACGACAAGGTCACGCTGGTATCGCGGCGCGGCCAGGTGGACGGCGTGGAGCTGCGTGTCACCTCGATCATCGCGCCCGGCCACGTCTTTCTGCCGTTCCACTACTTCGAGTACAACTCCAACCGTTTGACGCTCAGCGCCTACGATCCCATCTCACGCGAACCGAATTACAAGCAGTGTGCCGTACGAGTCGAAAGGAGCCATTAACCGAAATGAAGCCCCGCAAAGCAAAGAAGCCCCATCTGGTTCTGGTCGGCAACGGCATGGCAGGCATCGCCTGTCTGGAGCAGATCCTGCGCTATGGCGACATGTTCGACATCACCATCTTCGGCGATGAAACGCACGTCAACTACAGCCGCATCCTGCTGTCAAACGTCCTGGCCGGCGTCCATGGCTTCGACGACATCACGCTGAACCCGCTGGAGTGGTATCGCGAGCGCAACATCTCCTTGCGCCTGGGCGTGCGGATCACCGGCGTCGATCCGGTGGCCCACACCATCAGCGGCGACGACGGCGCCGTGACCTCTTACGACAAGCTGCTGATCGCCACCGGCAGCCATCCCTTCGTGCCGCCGGTGCCGGGTCTCGAAAAGAAAGGCGTCTGCGCGTGGCGCACGCTGGATGACACGCAGCGGCTGCTGGAGTGGTCGGCTCCGGGCAAGCACGCCATCGTGCTGGGCGGCGGGCTGTTGGGTCTGGAAGCGGCTCGCGGACTGCAGGTGCAGGGCTGCGAGGTGACCGTGATCCACCTGCTGGACACGCTGATGAACCGCCAGCTCGACAGCACCGGCGGCCATTACGTCCAGCGCAAGATGGAGAACCTCGGCATTACCGTGCGCACCAAGTGCACGGTGCGCGCGATCCACGGTAAGGAGCGCGTCGAGAGCGTCGAGCTGAACACGGGCAAGATCCTGCCGGCCGATTTCGTCGTAGTCGCCGCCGGCATCCTGCCGAATGCGGAACTGGGTCGCATGGCCGGTCTGGAAGTGAAGCGCGGGATCGTCGTGAACGACTTCCTGGAAACCTCGAATCCCGACATCTTTGCCGTGGGCGAGTGCGTCGAACACCGCGGCATGACCTACGGCCTGGTGGCCCCGCTGATCGAACAGGGCAAAGTGCTGGCGGCCACGATCACCGGCAATAAGGGTCCGACGTACGAAGGCAGCTCCACCGCCACCAAGTTGAAGGTGGCCGGGGTGGAGGTCTTCTCCGCCGGTGTGATCGAAGAGACCGAAGCGGGTCTCGACATCGTGCGCTATGAGGATCCGGGCCTCGGCATCTACAAGAAGCTGGTGCTCAAGGGCGGACAGATGGTGGGCGCGATCCTCGTGGGCGATACCTCGGAAAGCGGCCGCTACATGGAGTGGATCCGCTCGAAAGAGGATCTCACGGCCAAGCGCCGCAACCTGCTGATCCCCGAACCGCCCAAGGACCCTGGCGCCTCCATCGCGGAGATGTCCGACAGCGAAGTGGTCTGCGGGTGCATGGGCGTCAGCAAGGGCACCATCATCACGGCCATCCACGATCGCGGCATCTGCACGCTTTCCCAGTTGAAGGAGGCGACCCGCGCATCGGCCGGTTGCGGATCCTGCGCCGGGACCTGTACCGCCTTGCTGGCGGCTGTGGCGCCCGGCTTTGAGCCCGACGTCAAACAGGTGTTGTGCAGTTGCGTGCCGTTCCCGGAAGAGCAGTTGCGGGAGATGGTCCACACGCAGCAGATCCGTTCCGTACAGCAGGTGCTCGACATCTACGGCAATGGGACGGGCTGTGAGAAATGCCGTCCGGCGCTCAGCTACATGGTCGACATGGTGTGGTGCGGGGAGCACGAGGAAGACCGCTCCTCCCGCTTCATCAACGACCGTGTCCACGCCAATATCCAGAAGGACGGTACCTTCAGCGTGGTCCCCCGCATGCGCGGCGGAGTGACATCGCCGGCGGAGCTACGGCGCATCGCCGAGGTGGCCGAGAAGTACAACGTTCCACTCGTCAAGGTCACCGGCAGCCAGCGGCTCGACCTGCTCGGCGTGAAGAAACAGGATCTGCCGGGCATCTGGGCCGATCTCGGCATGCCCTCGGGGCAAGCCTACGCCAAGGGCGTGCGCATGGTGAAAACCTGCGTCGGCAGCGAGTTCTGCCGCTTCGGCACGCAAGACGCCATCAGCACCGGCGTCGAACTGGAGAAGCGGCTGGAGAATCTCTTCACCCCGCACAAGACCAAGCTGGCCGTGGTCGGATGTCCCCGCAACTGCGCGGAGGCGACGGTGAAGGACATCGGCCTGGTGGGCCAGGAAGGCTCCTGGCAGGTGGTGGTGGGCGGAGCGGCCGGCAAGTCAGTGCGCAAGGCTGACGTGCTGGTGACCGTGGCTTCGACGGAAGAGGCCCTGGAATCGGCGGAGCTGTTCTTCCAGTACTACCGCGAACACGCCAACTACCTGGAGCGCACCTACGATTTCGTCGAGCGCACCGGCATGGACAAGATCCGCCGCGAAACCGTTTACGCAGTGCCGGAGGCAAGAGCCGGCCTGCTGGATCGATTGAGGAAAGCCAAGTCTGCTTCCTATGACGCGTGGCTGGAGCGCGAACAACCCAAGACCGCCACGCAGTTCGTTCAGATTCAACCCATGGAAGCACCCGAGGAGGTCTCCTACCGATGAGCTGGCTGAAAGTCACTCCCGCTGAAAACGTACCCCTGCGCGAAGGCCGCAGCGTCTGCATCGGACGGCGCGAAATCGCGATCTTCCATCTGACCGACGGCTTTAAGGCGATCGACAACCGCTGCCCGCACAATCTGGGGCCGCTGTGCGACGGCATCACGAAGGGCACAACCGTCGTTTGTCCGCTGCATGGTTGGAACATCAACCTGGAGAACGGCAAGGTGCTGAAGCCGGACGTGCCCGTGGGTGTCACCACCTATCCCGTGCGCGTGATTGAAGGGATTGTCGAGATCCAGCTGCCGGAGATGAAGGAGGCCGTCGCATGACTTCCAAGGCCTTTCTGAAGGCAGGCCACTGGCCGACGCTGCTCGCCTCGTTCCTCTACTTCGACGTGAGCTTCATGGTGTGGGTGCTGCTGGGTCCGCTCAGCCCGTTTCTGGCGGAGCAACTGCATCTGACGGCTTCGCAGAAGGGGCTGCTGGTGGCCATCCCGCTGCTGTCGGGCTCGTTCTTCCGGCCCGTCCTCGGTACACTGGCCGATCGCATCGGCGGACGCCGCGCGGGTCTGCTGGGTCTTTCGGTGACGCTGCTGCCGCTGCTGCTGGGCTGGCGCTACGCCTCCTCCTTCGAGCACTTCCTGGGCATCGGAGCCCTGCTGGGCGTGGCCGGCGCCAGCTTCGCCGTGGCCCTGCCGCTGGCGTCGCGCTGGTATCCGCCGGAGTATCAGGGGCTCGCCATGGGCATCGCCGGAGCGGGGAACTCAGGTACCCTGCTGGCCACACTGTTCATGCCCCGCATCGCCACTCACTTCGGCTGGCATAACGCCTTCGCCTTCGCGGCGGTCCCGGTGCTTCTGGTGCTGGTCGCCTTCGCCCTGCTGGCCAGGGAAAGCCCCGCGCCCAAAGCGCCGGTCACGTGGAAGCAGTACAAGGCCCTGCTGGCGCAGGCCGACACGGGCTGGTTCTGCCTCTTCTACTCCATCACCTTCGGCGGCTTCGTCGGCCTGGCGAGTTTCCTCACCGTCTTCTTCGTCGACCAGTACCATCTGTCCAAGGTGCAGGCCGGTGACTTCGTGACCCTCATCGTCGTGTGCGGCAGCTTCCTGCGGCCGGTGGGCGGCTGGCTGGCCGACCGTGCCGGCGGTTACCGCGTCCTGCTGGGCGTGCTGCTTGTGGCGGGTGCCGGTTTGTGCGCCCTCAGCACGCTGCCTGCCCTGGGGATCGCCGTGGCGGTGCTGGGTTTGATCATGGCGATGCTCGGCCTGGGCAATGGTGCGATCTTCCAGTTGGTGCCGCAGCGCTTTGCGGGCTCGGTGGGAACGATCACCGGACTGGTGGGCGCGGCCGGAGGCATCGGCGGCTTCCTGCTGCCATCCCAGATGGGGTATCTGAAAGACCACGCGGGGAGCTATGGCGCAGGCCTGCTTGCTTTCGGCGGACTCACGCTGGTCGTGCTCTGCGTGCTGCTGCGCCTGGGGGCGAAATGGCTCCAGGAATGGCCAGAGGAGACGGTACGCAGAGCCGGCCTGTTCAGCCTGCGCTCGGTTTGGGCATCGGAGCCCGCCGACTAGCAGGCCCGCGGCCGGGCGAAGGAGTTGTGCTCTCGCCCGGCCGCATACTCACCACTAGGCCGTCAGCAGCGATCCGATCCGGAAGCGCTTGCCGGCCAGGATCCCCAACCCGACGAAGAGCAGCAGGACCACTGACTGCGCTACTACAAAGGCCGGCTCCGACCCCGTAGGCGCCAGTTCGTGCAGCGCCGGCACTTTCAGGAACGACTGCACGACGGCCACAAACACGTTGAAGTAAAGCGCAATCATCGAACAGACCACATACACCCGCCGCCAGCCGCCCGCCAAACCGTAGGTGTAGCGCGCGAGGATCGCCGCCGCCAGCACGATGAGCGAGAGGATGCCGATGGCGTGCGACGGCAGGAACTGCTTCACCGGGAAGCCGAAGCCGGTCACGCTGGTCAGGACTGTGGTCGACAGGAAGATCGCCGTCCAGCCGTCCATCCGCTTGGATCCAAGCAGCCCGGCTACGACCACAAAGCCCGAGGCGATGCCGATGAGGCTGATCAGGACGTGAACGAAAGTGAAAGTGGAAAGGCTCATACCGAGCATCATGATTCGTGGCTCCTTGCCGGGAATTGGCGGCGCTGGGTCGAATGACAGGTGCAGTCATCGGTGATCCCAGTTCCGCGACTTACCCAGTGTCGGGGATTGGGCTCCGCGACACATGCCGCAATGCGGTGAGAGGCGGCTACCCAGTTGGGGTAGTCCGCGCCTCCACGGAAAGTGGTAGCCGCGGTTCTGGGGTGTTCTATCGTGAATTAGGGATGCACGCACAATCACACCGCTCCGACGCCCGGATTCTGGGCCGCCGCACGCTGGAACAGGATCACCGCCACCTGGCCCGGCTATTGCGGCCGGGTCTCTCCGTGTTGGATGTCGGCTGCGCAGCCGGCGCGATCACCGCGGGCATCGCGAAAGCGGTCGGGTCCGAAGGTCAGGTGGTCGGCGTCGACCGGGATCCGGTTCACCTCGAATCGGCCCGGGTCCGCTGCGGGGACTTCGCGAACCTGCACTTTGAACAGGGCGATGCAACGACCCTCGACTATCCCGCTCAGTTCGATGTCGTGACCGCGGCCCGCACGCTGCAGTGGATTGCCGAGCCGGGGCAGGCTGTGGCCGCCATGGCCCGCGCCGTAAAGCCCGGCGGGTTGGTTGTCATCCTCGACTATAACCACGCGGACAACGCCTGGGATCCCGCGCCGCCGGGCGAGTTCCAACGCTTCTACCAGGCGTTCCTCGATTGGCGGCAGGCCCACCACTTGGACAACCGCATGGCCGACCACCTGCCCGCCCTGCTGGAGGCGGCCGGACTGGTGGAGGTCGAAACTCATCTCCAGGATGAAGTTTCAGAACGTGGCCAGCCCGACTTCCCCCAGCGCACCACGCTTTGGGTCGAAGTGATCGACAGTGTCGGAGCGCAGGTGGCCCAGGGCGGCTTCTTTCCAGAGGCCGAACTGCCGCGGGTCCGCTCTCTCTATAGCGAATGGGTCCGGACGGAGTTGATCCGCCAGACCCTGGCCATGCGAACCGTGACGGGCCGTCGTCCTTAGGCGGCGCCCCGGCAGATGGAGAACATGAAGTCGACGCCAAGCCCGGCCTTGATAGCCATGTGAATCCACAGCACGGCGTGTTCCTCCTGCATCCGCGACGCCGGCAGCCCGCCCAGGTAGAGCGGTTCGAATCCGGTTTCCGCGGCCAGGGCGGAGACCTTCTCCACAGCGTCCGGATCGTCGCCGGAGAGGAACAATACGCTGCGGCGGCCCTCCCGCACCGGTTGGGCCATGATGCCGAAGCCGACCGTGTTGAACGCCTTCACCACCCGCACGTTCGGTAATGCCCTGGCCAATTCTTGGGCTCCTGAAAGTCCGTTGGGATGATCCAGGCCATCCAGCCGCGCGTTCAGCGGATTTGTGGCATCGGCCAGGATCTGCCCTGCCTGTAGTTCGCAGGCGCGGGCGGCCTCGACCGCCGCTTCACCGCCTGGAGTCGCCAGCAGGACAATGTCAGCACCCCGCGCGGCGGCGGCGCGGTCCATCGCGGCGAGGCCCAGTTCAGCGGCCTGCGCCCTGGACTTTGCGGATGCGGGCTCCCTCAGGCCCAGCACCACCTCATGGCCCAGCGCGGACCAGCGCCGCGCCAGCGTTCCGCCCACATTTCCTGCGCCTATGACAGCGAGCTTCATGATCCTTCCCCTCCTGGCCGGGATTTCGAGGCACTGCTCCGTCGTCAGCCGTGCCTGCTGCGCTGCAAGCTTGCAGTGCGCCGGCGAGCTGGCTTATAGTCATTCTCGTTCAGCGGCCAGAACTGTAAATGAGCAAGAGTCCGAGAAAACAAACCAATCGTCCTGCCGGACGGAAACTGCGGCGTGTCATCGAGGTCAGCGGCGCAGATGTGCTCACTGACGTCCTCAACGGACTGGGCCTCCAGTCCCGCCTGTTCTGCCGTTCGCAACTGCACGCACCCTGGGGCATGAGCTTCGAGAAAGGCGACTCGGCCCATTTCCACTGGATCGATCAGGGTACCTGCTGGCTGCACTGCCCGGGCCATCTCACGGAGCCGCGCCTGCTGCAATCCGGCGATCTGGTGGTGCTTCCCTATGGCGATGCCTACTACCTCTCCGATCGGCCCGGCGGTGAGGCCGTGCCCGTGCTCGACCTGGTCGGCGGAGGTACAACCGGCCGCTGCCGGCTGCTGATACAAGGCGGCTCGGGTCCATTGACGTCGATGTTATGCGGCTCGTTTAGCTTCCTGCGGGATGGGGTCCCGTTGCTTGCACTGTTGCCGGCTGTGCTGCACTTGCGGGGTGACACCAGCGGCACGCGGACGCATCTGGAGCCCGTGATGCGCGCCCTGGTGGTGGAATCGGAGGATGCGCTACCCGGCTGGGAGACCGTGCTCACGCGCCTGATGGACATTCTCTTCGTGCGCGTCATCCGGGCGTGGCTTCGCGATCAGCCCACCGACAGCCACTGGTTGGCCGCCCTCAACGACCGGCAGATCCACACCGCCCTTTCCCTGATGCACGAGACACCCGAGCATCCCTGGACGCTGCAGACCCTCAGTCGCAAGGTGGGGCTCTCCCGCTCGCCCTTCGCCGCCCGCTTCACCCGCCTTGTCGGAGAACCGCCGCTCACCTATCTCACCCGCCTCCGCATGCACCGCGCGGCCCGCGCATTGCGGGAAAGGAAGCTCACCCTCGCCGCGGCGGCGCAACTCGCCGGCTACACCTCGGAGATCGCTTTTGGAAAAGCCTTTCGCCGCATCATCGGGGTCCCGCCCGGTGCCTACCGGCGCAGTACGACCGCGCAGTCCGGCCCATCGAATCCCACGGTGGGTTGACAGCCGGCACGTGCTTGCCGGCCTGCCGATGAGCGAAGAGGATACAAAGGGCATTCCGCGGCTCAACCAGCCTCTCCGTTCGCAATCATCAACTCCTCCGTGCACACCTTGTACTTCTACATGTCCGCGTGTAATATGTAGAAGCACAAAGTATCCACCATGCCGCCAAAATCCGATCTCCCGCAAGGCACCCTTGACCTCCTGATCCTCAAGACCGTGGCCATGGGGCCCGTGCATGGCTATGCCATCGGCCAGCGCCTGCAGCAGGTCTCCCAGGACGTCGTCCAGGTGCCGCAAGGCTCGATGTATCCGGCGCTCCACCGGCTGGAGACCCGCGGCTACCTGGCCGCCGATTGGAAACTCACCGATACCGGGCGGGAAGCGAAGTTCTATCGCCTCACCCGCAAGGGGCGAGCACAATTGGAGACGGAAGCCGAGAGCTGGAAGCGCCTGGCCGAGGCTGTGGGACTCATCCTGCAGGTGCCCGAAGGAGCGGCCGAATGAGCCGCTGGCGCCATCTGTGGTTCCGGTCCCGGTCTGAGCAGCAACTCGAGAAGGAGCTTGAGTTCCACCTGGCCCTGCATGTCGACGAACTCATTGCCCAGGGGTACGATCCGGCCGAGGCGCAGCGCTTGGCCCGCCTCGATCTCGGAGGTCCTGAGCAGGTGAAAGAAGCCTGCCGCGACTCGCGGGGCACCCGCTGGCTGGAGGATTTCGTGCTGGACGTGCGGTACGCCGTGCGCGCCCTGCGCCGCCAGCCGGGCTTCTCCACCGTAGCGCTGCTGACGCTCGCGCTGGGCATCGGGGCGGCGACGGTGATGTTCACCATCGTGAATGGTGTCCTGCTGAAACCACTGTCCTATCCCGAGGCCGATCGCCTGGTTTCGCTGCACGAACAGACGGAGTTCTCCACCCGTTTCGGCAACCAGTGGGCTTTCGCCTATCCGAATTTCCTGGACGTGCAGCGCGCCAGCCGATCCCTCGAGATGGCGGCCTGGCGATTCAGCGGCGGGACCTTCGGCAGCCGTGGCGACGCGGAGTATGTCTCCGCCCGTCAGATCTCGGCCGGGCTCTTCTCGGTCCTGCGGCTCCCTCCGGCATTGGGCCGCGAGTTTCTGCCGAAGGAGGACACCCGCGGCGCCGCGCCGGCCGTGATCCTGGGCCAGGGCTTCTGGCGCCGCCGCTTTGCCGCCGATCCGGCGGTGCTGGGCACGTCGATCCTCTTTGAAGGCAAGCCCCATACCGTGGTCAGCATCGCGCCTGTGGGCTTCCGGCTGGATGACGAGGCGGTCGACGTCTTCACTCCGCTCGGCCAGAATACTGAGCCGGTCATGGCGCTCCGCAAGGCGCATCCCGGCATCAATGTCGTGGCCCGCCTCCGCCCGGGGGCCACTCTCGAACAGTCCCGAGCGGAGCTGTCACTGCTCGGCAGCCAGCTAGCCCGCCAGTATCCGGACTCCAATACCGCCCGCAGTTTCGTCGCCGCGCCGCTCAAACCGCAGGTGGACGATGTTCGCTCCACGCTGTGGCTGCTGTTGGGCGCCGCCGGCCTCCTGCTGCTCATCGCGTGCGCCAATGTAGCCAGCCTGCTGCTGGTGCGCGCCGTCGCCCGCGAGCGGGAACTCGCTATGCGGGTCGCGCTGGGCGCAGGCCGGGCCCGATTGATCCGCCAGTGTCTCACGGAGAGTGCCGTGCTCGGGCTCGCGGGCGGCTTGTCCGGCCTGTTCCTGGCCGCCTTCGGCGTCCGCCCGTTTCTCTACTTCTGGCCCGGCATCATGCCGCGCATCGAGGAGATCCGGCTGGATTGGCGCGTGGCGCTGGCGGCCGTGGGCGTCTCCCTCGCGTGCGGCTTCCTGTTCGGCCTGATGCCGGCCCTGCGCGCACCTGCCCGCGGCCTCGACCGCACCCTGCGCGCCGGCGGGCGCACCCTGGCCGGCGCGTCGCGACGGGTCCATGGCGGATTCGTCATCGTCCAGCTCGCTCTCGCCGTGGTCCTGCTGGTCTCCGCCGGAATGCTGGGCCGCACTCTCCTGCGGCTCTCGGCTTTGGATCCCGGCCTCAACATCAACAATGTGCTGGTCACCCGCATGGCCCTGTCGCCCAGCGCCGTCACCGAGCCCGGCAAGATGCGCTCCAACTGGCGCGATGTGCTCGACCGCGCGCGCCAGGTGCCCGGCGTGGAGGCGGTTTCCCTGGTCGACACCGTGCCAATGCGCGAGGGCAACAATCAGGTTGGGTACTCCACGGTGCCAGGAGTCATCGCCCCCAACGATCAGAACGTCGCGCTCGCGACCAGCGTGACGCCTGAGTACCTGAAGGTGATGGGCATCGCGCTGCGCCAGGGACGCTTCTTCACTGATCAGGACCAGCTCGGCGGCGCGCCCGTCGTCGTGATCGATGAGGTCCTGGCCCAGCGCGCGTTCCCGCGCCAACAGGCGGTCGGCCAGCATCTCTGGATGCCCGACCTGTCAGACAGCGCGCTGCTGGTGGTCGGCGTGGTGAGCCACGTCCGTCACTGGGGCCCGGCCGTCGACGATCAGGCCAGCGTGCGGGCCCAGTTCTACTACCCCTTCGCCCAGGTGCCCGACCGGTTTGTGCGGCGCTGGTCCGAACTGATGTCGGTGGCCGTCCGCACCAGCCGGTCTCCCCTGAGTGTGGTGGAGCCCTTGACCAATGCTGTGCGCGGCACCACCGGCGACCAGGTGCTCTATGAGATCCGCACGATGGAGCAACTGGCCACCAGCATGTTGGCTCGGCAGCGCTTCCTGCTGTTCCTGTTCGGTCTCTTCGCCGGCCTGGCCTTGTTGCTAGCCTGCATCGGGATCTATGGAGTGATGGCCTACCTCACCGGCCGGCGTGTGCCGGAATTTGGGGTCCGCATCGCGATGGGCGCCACGGCAGCCGATCTGCTGCGGCTGGTTCTGAAACAGGGCCTGGCGATGATCGCGGCCGGAGTGCTGCTGGGCCTGGCCGCCGCATGGGGCGCGGTCCGGCTGCTGCAGCATCTGGTGGACGGAGTGCAGCGCACCGAACCGCTCACCCTGCTGGCGATGACGGGCTTGCTGGTGGCCGCCGCCCTACTGGCTACGTATGTGCCGGCCCGGCGGGCCAGCCGCATCGATCCCGTCGGCGCCCTGCGCCAGGATTAATCCGGATCTGATCCCGTCAACCGCAATCCAGATCAAGTCGATACTGTTCGCGACAGCTATTCTGGCCAGGTGCCGAGGAGAGCGTATTCATGAATCCCGTGGCGAAGGCCCTCTGGTTCATTGAGAGCCACTACGCGGAAGAGCTCACGCTGGACGCTGTCGCCACTGCCGCTGGCGTGTCCCGCTTTCACCTGATTCGCGCCTTCAGCAGTGTTACGGGCGCTACGGTGATGCGCTATGTGCGCGGCCGCCGGTTGACTGAGGCGGCTCGGGCGCTGGCCGGGGGCGCTCCGGATATCCTGGCCGTCGCGCTGGAGGCTGGCTACGGCTCTCACGAGGCATTCACCCGCGCCTTCCGCGACTGTTTCGGGCTCACGCCCGAGGCCTTCCGCGCGCGAGGCACGCTGCAGGATATCGAACTCATGGAGCCCATCAAGATGGACGAGACCCTTCTGACTCACCTGGATCCGCCGCGCATCGAGGCAGGCAAGACCCTGTTGATCGCCGGCCTGAGCGAACGCTACACGGCGGAAACCTGCGCGGCCATCCCCGCGCAATGGCAACGCTTCGGACCCTACCTGAGCCACATCCCCAGCCAGGTAGGCCGCGCCGCCTATGGCGTCGTCTGCAACAGCGACGACTCGGGCAACATCGAGTACATCTCCGGCGTGGAGGTCTCCGACTTCACCCTGGCGCCGCCGGAGTTCAGCCGGCTGCGGATCCCTGAGCAGCGTTACGCCGTGTTCACCCATCGCGGCCACGTCTCCACCATCCGGCAGGCGTGGTCCACCATCTGGAACAAAGGGCTGCCCGAGGCGGGACTGCAGATCGCGGAAGGGCCGGAGTTCGAGCGCTACGGCGAAGAGTTCGATGGGCGTACGGGCAGCGGCGGTTTCGAGATCTGGATCCCAATCAAGGCCTGACCCGGTGAGCCCTAGCTGCCGAGGGCCCGCAGCAGCCGCTCCACATCCTCGTGGTCGTTGTAGACGGACGGCGAAACGCGCATGCGGTGGTCCGTGATGGCCACGTCCACTTTCGCCTTCTTCAACTTCGCCTCGACCAACTGCGGGTTCTCCAACTGGAAGGCGACCAGCGGACCGGTCGAGCCCTCGGGCGTGATGAGCGGGTGGCCCAGCTTGGGCACCTCCCGCCGCAGGTGCGCAATCATCGACTGGCTGTGCCTCCGGATGTTTTCCACTCCGAGGGTCTGGATGTACTGCAGCGAATAAGCCAGGGTCTCGGAGACCGCGCTGGCCAGCGTGCCCTGTTCGAAGTAGCCTGCCGCTGAGTGGTCCTGCTCCCAGCCCACGGCTGAGGGGCCCGGGCTGTCGTAGGGGAACATGTGGTTCGAGAAGCTGCGCAGTTGCCGGTAGCTGTAGACCGTACGCTTCAGCCGCCCTTCCAGCAGGTCCTTGCGGGCGTAGAGGAAGCCCAGCCCGAAGTCGCCCATCAGCCACTTGTAGCTGGCCGTGGCGCAGAAGTCGATGCCCGACGCTTTGACATCCACCGGCACGGCGCCGGCCGCTTGCACGATGTCCGCATAGACCAGGGCTCCGTTGGCGTGCGCCACGTCGCAGATCCGTTTCAGGTCATGCTGAAAGCCGTTGATATAGGAGACAAGCGAGATGGCCACCAGCCGCGTCTGTTTGTTGATCGCCTGCTCCAGGTCGCGCATCTCGATGCGCCAGTTCTTCGGCTTCACGAGGCGGACGTCCAGCCCCTGCTTCATCAGCGCGTCATAAAGGTAGAGCGAGCCTTCAAAGTGCAGTCCATCGGTCACGATGTTCGCTCCAGCGGCAGGAAGCCCCAGGGCCTGCACCACCAGGTTCTCGCCCGCCGTGGTGCTCTGGACGAAGGCGATCTCCTCCGGCGCGGCGTTGATGAGTTTCGCGAAGAGCTGTTTGGCTTCGGCCTGCGAGCCGCCGTGGGCATTGGGATTGGCGCCGGATCTCAGTCCATTGCGATCCCAGATCCCGCGCTGCTTGTACTCCTGGTACAGGTTTGCGGCGGCGCGCGCACCATTGCTCAACGGATGCCAGCGCCCGGCGTTCAGGCAGGTCTGGAACTCCTGCACGCGGAAGTTCGCCTTGTCGGGGAGGGCCGGCTTCGTCTCCGCGGCGCCTAGCGCGGCGGCTGCCGAACTGTGGATGAAACCTCGACGCGTAAACATCGGATAGACCTCCGCTCACCTGCTGCGAACTCTGGATTCCTGTCAGGGCGGCGGTACGGGGCCGGGCTCCACGTGGGCAGCTTTGGAGTTTAACATAGCCGCCCGGATGCCTATTGGCGCGGGGGCGCCGCGCGCACGTTCAGGATCACCCGCCGGTACGAGGTCAGTTTTGGCGAACCTTCGTCGGTCACGGCGAGAATGATGTGCGCGACGCCGATGCCTGAGCACCGGCCCACGCCCGCAAACCACTGGGGCCGGCAGACGGCCGTGGGGGTCACCACCGCCTTCGACGTGTCCGCTCCGGCCAGGGTGACGGCTGCCAGGTTCGCGCCGGTGGCGCCTGCCTCTCCGTAATGGAACCAGGTGAAGTTCAGCTTCTGGCCGTCGGGGTCCGCACTGCGGGTCGCGTCCAACTGCAGAGGTTGGCCCACCACCGCATCGAGGACCACCGGAGCCGTGCCCGCGTAGCCATTCACCACCAGATGCGGGTTGTGATTGGCATGCGCGAAGTCGGTGCTCGTCCAGTCCATGCGTGCCGCGAAGTCGTTCTGGTAGGCGTCCCGCCAACGCCAGATGGTGGCATGATCCGAGATGTACTCCTTGCCGTCGAGGCCCGTTACCGTGTCCTGCGAAGTCACGCGGGAGAACATGTCCCCGCCCTGCGTCCAGATCGCGTGGCTCTCGCCGTAGGGTTGGCGGTAAAGGTAGCGGCCGCCCCAACCGCCCCAGTCCGGCCGGCGGTACGCGTTGAGCCCGTTGTCGAGCAGGCCGAGGAAGGAAGGCGTGTCGCCCTCCATGATGAAGGCGAACTTCGGGTAGAGCTTGCCCAGCGGCCCCTTGCTGCGGATGTTGGCATCCAGCCATTCGTTCGTCACTACAGCCCCGTTGGCGCCGGCGCAGTTGCGGTAGTAGACGTCGCCGCTGATGCCTGTCCAGGTGGCGTAGTAATACTCGCCGCTGGTTGGTGTCGAGGGAAGGACGATATAGGACAGGGCGGGGAACTCACGCCGGATCCACGGCCCCGCATCGTCCTGGTCCGAGATGGAATAGACGCGCAGTTTTTCAACGAACTTCTGGACGGCGGCCGGATCGCGCGTCGCCTTCACCTGGATCAGCGCCTGCGCCAGTGTATTGGCTCCGCCCCACAGGCTGATCCACAAGGGACGCGCATCGTCCCGGTCAGCGGCCCGGATGATCGCTTGTGCTCCCTCTGAGAGCTTGTCTGCGCCTGTCGCGGCCATGCCGTAGGCGGCTTGCCCCGAGAATATCAGGCGGTCGAGATCCTCCGCGGCCGGCCAGCCCTTGGCGTGCTGCAGCAGATTGGGCCGCACCTTGCCGTAGGCCTGCACCAGCGTGTGCATGGTCTCCGGATGCACGACCTTCTTCTGCCACGTGGAAGTGGTCGCGACAATGCCTTCAATATCCAGTTCGTTGGAGTAGAGCAGGAAGCGGATTAACGACATCTGGTCGTCCGGCTCGTTGCCGATATCACTCAGGACGATGACGCGCGGGTGGCCGTTGAAGTTGTCCACGGGCGGCGCGGGTTGAGGCTGGGCGATGCCCGCCAGGGCCAGGCCGGCGATCAGGATTCGCAATGAGGTTCGCATCGATGATCGCAGGCCAGGACGCCTCCGCCCTGCCTGATTCCACTCTGGTTCCCGATCAAGCCGCATAGAGTTACCGCTCCTCTGCTTCGCGCGATCTCACCGGCCCACTGTATGACATCCTCGGGGGTAATTCCACAGGCTGTGGGGCATCTTCCGTCCAGCGATGCAGGCACCTGGCGCGGCGCCTAGGGAACCTTCGCCAGTTGCGGCAGGCTCGACGAGGTCCAGCCCCCGCCTAAGGCCTTAACCAACAGGATATGCGCTTCAATGCGCTGCCGCAGGATGTCGATCTCGTTCCGCTGATTCTGCAGGGCGGCCGTTTGCGAGGTGATCACCTGGAGGTAGGTGTCCACCCCGCCTTCGTAACGGACCTTGAATATGTCGAGCGACTGCAGGGCCGAATCGGTGGCCGCGGTCTGCTGCCGTGCCTCTTTCTCCAGTTCACGCAGGGCGGCCAGGTTGTCTTCCACCTGTTGGAACGCCGTCAGCGCCGACTGGCGGTAGCTCGCTACAGTCGCCTCATAGCCGGCCCTTGCTGCTTCCGAAGTCGCCCGGCGCAGGCCGTAATCGAACAGGGTCTGCGAAACCGCGGGGCCCACCGCCCACATCCGGCTCGGCCAACTGAACCAGTTCAGGGCGGAAGTGCCGGCAAATCCCGCCACCGCCGAGAGGCTGAGCGTCGGGAACCAGGCGGCCCGCGCGATTCCGATCTGTTCGTTGGCCGAGGCCATGCGGCGCTCGGCGGCGGCAATGTCGGGTCTCCGTTCCAGCAACTGGGAAGGAAGGACACCGGGGATGGCCGGTAGCATCGGTTGCTGGATGGTCAGCGGCATTGGCTCGAGATTGAGTTCGGCCGGAGGCTTGCCCACCAGCACGGCGATCGCGTGCTCATAACGCGCGCGGTCGACGGCCACGTCGGTTTCGGCTACCTGCGCCGTTTGCAACTGGGTGCGCGCCTGGGTCACATCGGAGAGCGGCGAGGCTCCGCCGTCAAAACGATCCTGTGTCAATTGGAGCGCCTCCGCATAGGCCTTCACCGTATCGGACAAAAGGCGCTTCTGTGCGTCCGCGCTGCGGAGCTCGAAGTAGTCCATGGCCAGTTCGGCGTGCAGGCTGAGACGGGCGGTTTCCAGGTCCGCCGCGCTGGCCTGGGCCTGCTCGGCGGCACTGGTGATCTGGCGCCGGATCCTGCCCCAAAGATCAATTTCGTAGTTCAGGTCAAAGGGCAGCGAGAAGGAGCCCACGCCGTTGTTGGCGGCGGATTTGTTGAAGTAGGGCTGGTTCGCAGAGAGCCGCTCGGCTCCCGTGGAGGCGCCCGCGGTGACCGTTGGCGCCATCTCGGACCTGCGCGCGCGGATCACGGACCGGGCGCCCTGGAACGCAGCCTCGGCCTGCTTCAATGTCTGGTTCGCGCCGTCGACCTGTTCCTCCAGTTCATTGAGCTTGGGGTCGTTGAACAGCTCCCACCACTTGCCGCGCAGTTGCGCATCGCCCGGCTGCGCCGTCTTCCACCCATCCATCTCCTTGAACGAATCCGGGCCGGTCTCCTTGAACCGGGGTGTGGCCGGTACGTGGGGCCGGACGTACTTTGGGCCCACCATGCAGCCCGAGAGCAGCAGCAATGCCGCGCAAAGAATCACCAGCGGAATGTGTCTCATTTTTGAGCCGCCTTTGCGATCTGGACCGGCGTGCCGGTGATCAGCGAATCGGACGGCGACTGGACCACCTCATCGTCCGGCCGCAGTCCTGAATTGACCTCCACCATGGCTCCAAAGTCACGCCCGATGGAGATGGGAACCAGCTCGGCCCGGCTGCCTCGAACGACCGCGACCCGGAGGCCTTCCGCGCGAAACAGCAGCGCGCTCGATGGGATCTCCCAGGCTTTGGCGGCGCCGGGCACACGCAGGTGGACGAAGGCATAGGAGCCCGGCAGCAGCTCTCCTGAGGAGTTGTCGATGTCCACCTCCACATTCAGGGTGCGCGATGCCGGATCGATGGAGCTCGAGTTCCTCACCAGGACTCCCTGGAACACCCTGTTCGGGAACTGGTCGGCAGTGAGCCTCACCGGCGCGCCGTTGCGCACAGAGGCCGATGAGACCTCCGGAACCGCCACGAAGACGCGCAGCTTCCGGATGGACGCCAGGTGGAAGAGCTCGCGCGGCGAGGATCCGGCGTCGATCAGGGCGCCCACGTCGGTCTGGCGCGCGGTAATGACACCTTCAAAGGGAGCGTAGACTTTCTCGTAGCCCTGCAGCTCTTCCAGTCGCCGCACGTTCGCCATGCTCGCGTCAACGGCGGCCTGCTTGGCGGTGAGGTCACTGACGGCCTGGTCGGTCTCCTGCTTTGACACGGCGTGGCGGGCCAGCAGCCCGTTCCAGCGGGCCGCAGTGGTGCGGGCCAGTTCAAGATTGGCTTGCACGCTCTGGAGGTCGGCCCGGGCCTGGGCCAGTTGATGGTCGACCTCGGGCGTCTCGATCTCCGCCAGCAGGTCGCCCTCCTTGACGTGCGCGCCGATGTCGAAGTACCAGCGCTTCAGGTAGCCATGGGTGCGCGCGTAGATGGGAGCTTCCGCATAGGCCTGAATACTGGCGGGCAGCACCAGTTCCTCCTGGTCGCCGGCAAGTTGCGGGCGGACCACGGAGACACGCCGGGCCGCGCCATCCTGCGCCGAGTGCGACAGGGTTTCGGTGGCCGCGCTGCGGGCGCGCACGCCAGTGAACACCAGGGCGGCGAGTCCGGCCAGGATCGTGAGGGAAATCATGCTCAATATCCGCATTGCCCCATTGGCGGGGCGCACCTCGGGCGGTGTCTCGGTTTGGGTTGGTTCCACTTCGGATGTCATATCGGTTCTCCTTGTTCAGGCGCCCGCGAGCTCCTGCGCGGGTTCTTCAGGGTTTTTGTGGGATGGTGCGTTCCCCCGGCCGTGCAGCCACGCGAAGACCGCCGGTACGAAGGCCAAAGTAGCCAGGGTGGCCAGCATCAGGCCGCCGATCACGGCACGGCCCAGCGGGGCGTTCTGCTCGCCGCCGTCGCCCGCTCCCAGCGCCATCGGGATCATGCCGATGATCATGGCGGTGGCCGTCATCAGGACGGGGCGGAAGCGGGCCGACCCGGCTTCCAGCGCTGCCCGGATCGAGTCTTTGTGAACGGCGAGCCGCTCCTTGGCGAAGGAGACGACCAGGATGCTGTTGGCGGTGGCGACGCCCATGCACATAATGGCGCCCATCAACGCCGGCACGCTCAGGGTCGTGTGCGTGAAGAACAGGAAGAGCACGATGCCGGCCAGGGCCGCGGGCAAGGCGGTGATGATGATGAACGGATCCAGCCAGGACTGGAAGTTCACCACGATGAGCAGGTAGACGAGGAAGATGGCGAAGCCCAGGCCCGCCAGCAACCCGATGTACGAGGTGCGCATCGTCTGCAGCTGGCCCCGCACGTGGAGGAAGCTGCCGCGCGGCAGCGACGGCGCGTTCTGCTGCACGATCCGCTGGACGTCGCGTCCGACGGCGCCGAGGTCGCGATCCTGCACGGCGCCATAGACATCCAGCACCCGGCGGATGTTGTAGTGCGACACGACGGCCTTCTCATTGCCGCGGGTGATCGAGGCCACGTCGGCCAGGATCTCGGGTCTCGTCATGCCCGTGGCTGTGATGGGAATCGCCTTCAACTCCTGCAGGGTCTGCATCTGATACTGCGGCGTCTGGGCGACCATGCTGTAGTTCACGCCATTCTGGTAGTTCAGGAAGAACATGGGCTGGGTCTGGAAGCTGCCGCTGAGCGTGTTCAGCAGGCTCACGGCGACGTCGCGCTGCGTGTACCCGCCCTGCAGCGCCTTCGTCCGGTCGACCGTCACGTCGAACACCGGGTAGTCTTCCGGCTGCTGGATGCGCAGATCCGCCAGGCCCGGCACCTGTCGCAGCTGTTGCAGGATGCGGTTCGCCACCTTGTGATTGCCCGCTCCATCGGCGCCTTCGATCTGGATGTCGATGGGCGCGGGGAGGCCGAAGTTCAGGATCTGGGTCACAATGTCGGCCGGCAGGAAAGAGAACGTCGTGCCGGGAAACTCGTCCCTGAGCTCTGTGCGTAGCCGCCTCACATAGTCTGCCGTGGGGCGGTGATTCTCCTTCAGCGAGACCATGACGTCGGCGTCGCCGGCTCCGATGGTGCCCGACACCATGCGCTGCAAATTGAGCTGGCTGTAGGGCAGGCCGATGTTGTCGATGATGGTGCCCAGTTCGTCAGCCGGCACCGTCTTGCGGATACGGTTCTCGACCAGGTCGCACAGCCGTGCGGTTTCCTCAATGCGCAGGCCGCTCTGAGCGCGCACATGCAGGATGAACTGGCCGCTATCCGTGTTGGGGAAGAAGTCCTGGCCGAGGAAGGGAACCAGCGCGAAGGCGGCGACGCAGGCCGCCAGGGATACGGGCACGAACACCTTGCGCGTGGCAACCAGGCGCGACAGGATCGTGCTGTAGAAGCCGCGGAGCCGTTCGAAGGCCCGCTCGAATCCGCGCTGGAACAGGACCAGCGGATTGCGGGTCACGACGCCGTGCTGCTTCTGCTTCAGCAGGTACATGGCCAGGGTCGGCACCAGGGTGCGCGACAGGATATAAGAGGCCAGCATCGCGAAGACGACGGCCTCCGCCAGCGGCACAAAGAGGTAGCGCGCCACTCCGCCCAGGAAGAACATGGGCAGGAACACGATGCAGATACACAGCGTTGCCACCAGTGCGGGCAAGGCGATCTGCCCCGCGCCTTCCAGGATCGAGGTGCGCAAATCGCGCCCCTCTTCCAGGAAGCGTTCGATGTTCTCAATGGTCACTGTGGCATCGTCCACAAGCACGCCCACGGCCAGGGCGAGGCCGCCCAGCGTCATGATGTTGATCGTTTCCCCCAGCAGACCCAGCATGATGACGGAGGTCAGGATCGATAGCGGGATCGAGACCGCGATGATCAACGTGCTCCGCCAACTGCCCAGGAAGAGCAGGATCATGAGCCCGGTGAGTGCGGCAGCGATGACCGCTTCCCGAATCACGCCGGTGACCGCGCCTTTCACGAAAATGGACTGGTCATAGAGGGGCTGCATCCGGAACTGGGGCGGCAGCGTCGTGGCGACCTGCGGGAGCATCTTCTTCACTCCGGCCACGACATCGAGCGTCGAGGCTTTGCCGGATTTCACGATGGTGACCAGCACGCCGCGCTTGCCATCCTGCCGGACAGCATTGGTCTGCGGCGCAAATCCGTCCGCCACGTTGGCCACGTCCCGCAGGTAAACTGTCGAGCCGCTGACCTGCCGGATCGGGATCGAGCCCAGTTCATTCACCTTGCGCGGGCTTGTGTTCAGGCGGATGTCGTATTCCGCCGGGCCGATCTTCGCCGTGCCGGAGGGCAGCACCAGGTTCTGCAGGCTCACCGCCGAAAGCAGGTCCTGTGGGGACAGCCCTTTCGACTGCAGCAGTCCGGCGTTCATGTTGATCATTACCTGGCGCTGCTTGCCCCCGAACGGGAAGGGCACCACGGCTCCGGGGATCGTCACCAGTTGGGTCCGGAGGAGGTTCAAGCTCAGGTCGTTAAGCTGATGCTCGGCGAGGCCTTCTCCCGAGATGCCCAGTTGCAGAATGGGGACGCTGGAGGCGTTGAGGTCGATGATCATGGGCGGCTGTGTGCCGGGCGGCAACTGGCGCAACAGAAACTGCGATGCTGCCGTTACCTGCGAGTTGGCCGTATCCAGGCTGGCATTGGGTTGGAGAAACAGCTTCACCACCACGATGCCGTTGTAAGTGGTCGATTCCAGATGCTCCACGTTGTCGACCAGTGCCGTCAGCGCCTTCTCGTAGGGAGACGTCAGGCGTCCTTCGAGCTCTTCCGGATTCAGTCCCGTATAAGTCCACGCCACGGAGATGACGGGGATATCGATGTTCGGGAAGATGTCGGTCGGCGTACGAAGGATCATCACCGGGGCAATGATCAGAATGAGCAGCGCCAGCACGATGAACGTGTAGGGGCGGTTGAGAGCGACGTTAATGATCCACACGGGTTCACTCTTTCCTTCCTGCGAAGCTGGCGGATGGCTGGAGTGGCGGTTGCTTGAGGTAGCCTCACCCCTGCTCTCCTTGCAGTGCGGCGAGGCTCACGTCTGTTCAGAGGGGGCATCGGACACCAGCTTCGCCATGGATCGATGCACTCGCATGGCCAATGCCGCGCTCTTGTGTTCAGTCGCTAAGTGGAGGGAATTCTTGAAGATGGGCGGGAGCTGCAGAAGCCGCAACGCGCAGTGACAGTGTCACGGAGTGTCATGACACTGTCAGAAGTGGTTGATGACAGTCCTTGGGGTGATGTCGAGCCGCTTCATGTAAGCGATCAATGTGGTGCGCTTCAGCCCCAGGCGCGCGGCGGCTCCGTCGGCTCCGCCCACCTGCCCTTTGGACTCTTTGAGCGCCTGGACGATCTGCTCCCGGCCGGGTACAGTGTTGCCCTCCCGGTTCTGGGCTGAGGCTGCTTTGAATGGCTTCCTGGATCGCGTGTCGTCAGCCAGGTCCGACATCGGCACTCGCAGGACGCCGCCTTCCGACAGGATCACGGCTCGTTCGATGATGTTCTGCAGTTCCCGCACGTTGCCGGGCCATTGGTAGCGAACCAGGGCATCCATCGTTGCAGCGGGGATCTTCCGGATGGGCTTATTCATGCGGCGGCTGAACAGTTCAGCGAAATGCCGGACCAGCAGCGGCACGTCTTCCGGGCGCTCCCTCAGGGCGGGTACGCGGATGGGGATTACGTTCAGGCGATAGTAGAGGTCCGACCGGAACTTCTGTTCCTCCACCATGGCCGCCAGATCGCGATTTGTGGCTGCGATCAGCCGGACGTCGGTGTGGAGGGTACGCGAACTGCCCAGCCGTTCGAACTCTCGTTCCTGCAGAACCCTTAGCAGCTTGGGCTGAAGTTCGAGCGGGATCTCGCCCACCTCGTCGAGGAAGATCGTGCCGTGGTTGGCGAGTTCGAAGCGGCCTACCCGCTGCGCGATGGCGCCGGTAAACGCGCCTTTCTCGTGGCCGAAGAGCTCGCTCTCCATCAGGCCCGTTGGAATCGAGGCGCAGTTCAGCTTCGCGAACGCATTGGGGCGACGAGGGCTGAGATTGTGGATGGCGCGCGCGATCAGTTCCTTGCCGGTTCCAGTTTCGCCGTGGATCAGCACCGTCGAGTCTGTCGGCGCGATGGCCTCAATCTGCTTCAGGACGCTGCGGAGCACCTCGCTCTTGCCGATGATCTCCTCGAACATGGCGGTCTCGTCGATCTCCCGGCGCAGGGCCACATTCTCCTCATAGAGTTGATCCCTCAGCTCCTTGATCCCTTCCAGTGCCTTCTCCAGGGCAGCCCGGGATTGGCGCTGCTCCGTCACGTCCATGTGGGTTCCGACGAACTCGACCACGACCCCCGCGGCATTGGTTACCGGATGGCCGGTCACCTGAACATGGCGGATGCGCCCGTCGGCCAGCACCACGCGGAACCCGTATTCGAAGTCGCTCTTGCCCACCAGCGCCGCACGCACGATATTCCGGAAGGTATCCACGTCTTCGGAGTGGACGCGCTGGAACACGTCCTCCAAAGTCGGCCGGGCGGCCTCCGGATCCAGCCCGAACATGCGGATACTCTCCTGGCTCAGGAAGACTTCTCCCGTCGCCACGTTGCGGGCCAAACTGCCGGTGTGGCTCAGCCGCTGCCCTTCCGCCAGGTAGGCTTCGCTGCGGCGCAACGCGGCCTCCGCCCGTTTCCGCTCGCTGATGTCGCGGTAGATGGCGTAGATCGCCGCGACTTCCGTGCCCACTGACACGGGCGCGGCAACCAGCGAGACATCCAGCAGCGTGCCGTCCTTCCGCCGGCGGATCAGCTCCGCGTTGATGCGCTCGCCCCGCTTGAGCCCGGCCCGCATCCGCTCCGATTCCATCCGGCGGTCTTCCGGGACAATCAGGTCGATGATGCTACGGCCGACCGCCTCATCCTGTGTGTAGCCGAAGAGGGTCGAGAACTCCCGGTTCACGCTCAGAATGCGGTTCTCAATGTCCCGCAGGACAATGGCTTCCGGCGCCAGTTCGAAGAGCTGTTCCAGGTGCGCCTTCTGTTTGCGAAGCTCGGTCTCGGCCTGACGCTGCTCCTCATCCCGCAGCGCATTGTCCACCGCCAGCGCTACGTGATCGGCGACCAGTGACAGGTAGCGCACGTCGTCCTGGGCATAGCCGTTCTCTTCCTCCACGGCAAACAGGAGCGTGCCGAGCCGGCGGTGTGCCGTTGCCAGCGGCAGCAGGCAGGCGGACTGGACACCGTACGTCCGGTAGACCTCCATCATGCGCGGGAAGCGGGTTTCCTTGTCGCTGGAGGCAATGACCACCGCCTCGCCGTGGCGGTAGATGCTCCACGTGATGGTGTCCTCGGCGGGGAAATCATCGGGGATGGCGAAGCCGGGCCCCCGTACCGTCTCGAGAACCGGGTTGTAGACCCGATTGGTCTTCTCGTCGTACAGGTATAACCCAATCAGGCTGAAGTTGACCGAGGTGCGCAGTTCCTCGGCCAGAACGCGCAGCAACTCCTTTGGGTCGCGATAGAGGTGGATGGCTCGCGACACCCTGGAAAGCGCTTCATACCGCTGGTGGAACGCTTCCGCCGTAATGTGCCCTGTTCCCATGCTCTCGCTCGTCCCTGCCGGCCGCCGTCCTTAGCTGTGCCGGAACGGCGTCCCGGCTTCCCTGGTCATCCGGCGATCTCCTCCGCGACTGGCAAGGCGGCGCCCGCTACGTTCTCCCTCGGATAGGCCAGGACCGCGCCAGCGACGGCCAAAGCCGCTCCACCCAGGAAGATGGAGGCATAGCCCGCATGCGTCGCGACAATGCCCATGATGGGGCCGGTGATGGCGTAGGAGACGTCCTGGAAGGCCGCGAAGGCGCCAAGGGCCGCGCCCCTGCTCTCTTCCTTCGCGATGCGGACCACCTCGGTGCCCAGCGCGGGGAACATCAGCGAGCAGCCCAGGCCCGTGATGGCGGCTCCGGCGAGCGCGGTGAGCGGTCCCTGTGCCTTCCATAGAAGGAGCTGTCCGACGGTCTCCACCAACAGCGAAACCCAGGCGACGCGGTAGCCGCCCAGGCGATCGGGCAGGTGGCCGAACAGCAGGCGCACGAGGACGAAGGCTCCGCCAAAGGCGCTGAGCGCGAGCCCGGCGCCCCACCAGTTCTGCGACAGGAAGTAGAGCGAGATGAAGGCTCCGATGGAGCCGAAGCCGGCGCCCTGCAAGGCCAGCACGCCGCCGGGACGCAGGACGCTGACCACCACCTGCCGGAACGGCACGGGCTGCCGGACGGCCCGGGTGGGGGCGCGTTCCACGTTGCGGATCACGGCCATCGCGAGCAGCGGCAGTAGGGTGACCGTGCAGGCCACGGCGCCGAAGCCGTAGCGCGAGTGGATGGCCAAGCCGATGGGCGAACCGAGAGCCAGGGCTCCGTAGACCGCCATGCCGGTCCAGGACATCACTCGTCCGGCCCGCGACTGGCCCGCCAGGGCGATGCCCCAGGTGAGAGTGCCGGTGATCATCAGGCTCTCGCCGGCGCCGAGGATCAGGCGGCCGGCAATCAGGACCATCAGCTTGGTCCAGGCGGAGCCCGGCACCAGCACCGCGGCGAGGTAGCAGAAGCCTGCCAGGCTGGAGATGGCGAGGCCGCGCATGACCGCGCCCCGGGCGCCGTGCAGGTCCGATCGGGTGCCGGCGTACTTGCGGGTCAGGACGGTGGCCGCGAACTGGATGCCCACCACGGTGCCGACCGCGAAGTCGCCAAAGCCCAGGGTGTCGTGGACGTAAAGCGACAGCACGGGCAGAGGAATCCCTACCGTGAGATAGCAGAGAAAGGCCGATGCGGCGAGCCGTGCCAGGAAGGGGGGGAGTACGGCAGATGTAGTTGAATTGGCCGGCCTGGACTCCGTTTCAGCGCCTAGCAAGTGCCGGCTCTCTTCGCGGGCCGGCGCAGGGCCATCAGTAAACGATTGCATCCCATTCCCGATTTGATGCAGCGACCCGGCCGGACGTTGTTGCGAAGATGGCCGGGTTGGACAGCGTGTCTGCGACGGCCGGTAATTCCGCCTGTGTTTTCAAGGAAGTAGCCATCGTTGTTGACTTTACTTAGTCGTCAAGTATACTGCCTTTGTCCCGTGCCTACCTCGGATGACCACAAACAAGAGACTCGTCTGCGTGCGGTGGTCGATACTGCTGTCGACGGAGTGATTCTCATCGGCGCCCATGGCGACATCCTGATGTTCAACCCCGCTTGCGAGAGGTTGTTCGGATACTCCCGTGAGGAGGTTGTCGGGCAAAACGTCAAAGTGCTGATGCCCTCGCCGTTCCACGAGGAGCACGACCGTTACCTCGACAACTACCACCGGACGGGCGAACGGAAGATCATCGGCATCGGGCGCGAGGTGATCGGCCGCCGCAAGGACGGCACGACGTTCCCGATGGACCTATCCGTCGGCGAGGCGGTGCAGGACGGCGCCTCGATCTTTGTGGGCATCATCCACGACCTGACCGAGCGGGAGCGCAACGAGCGCAAGGTGGCGGAGGCCGCCGCCCGGCTGCGCGCCGTGGTGGATACCGCCGTGGACGGCGTGATCCTGATCGGCTCCAAGGGCGACATCCAGATGTTCAACCCCGCGTGCGAGCGCCTATTCGGCTACAGCCGCCAGGAGGTGATCGGCCAGAACGTCAAGATGCTGATGCCCTCACCGTTTCACGAGGAGCACGACCACTACCTGGACAACTATCACCGGACGCGGGATCCGAAGATCATCGGCATCGGCCGTGAGGTGGTGGGCCGCCGCAAGGACGGCACCACGTTCCCGATGGACCTCTCGGTGGGTGAGGCCGAGCAGCACGGCGAGCCGATCTTCGTCGGCATCATCCACGACCTGACGGAGCGGAAGCGCACCGAGGAGCAACTGGTCCAGGCCCAGAAGATGGAGACCGTGGGCCAGCTTTCCGGCGGCATCGCCCACGACTTCAACAACCTGCTGACCGTCATGATCGGCAATGCCGAACTGCTGGCCGAGAAGCTGCGGGCGCGGCCCGACCTGCGCCAGTTCTGCGAGACCGTCATCAACGCCGGGGAGCGCGGCGCGGAACTGACGCGCCGGCTGCTGGCCTTCAGCCGCCGGCAGGCGCTGCAGCCGGTGACCCTCGACTGCGGCCGGCTGCTGGAAGGGATGCGCGTGATCCTGCGCCGTACGCTGCGCGAGGATATCGACATCCAGGCCAACATCGACGGCCAGCTGACGCGGGCCTTTGCCGACCCGGCGCAACTGGAATCGGCCATCCTGAACCTCGCCCTGAACGCGCAGGACGCGATGCCGGAGGGCGGCACGCTGACGATCTCGGCGACGAACGCGACGCTCGACCCGCGCTACCAGGACGAACATCCGGAGGTGCTGCCCGGCGGGTACGTCCTGATCCAGGTGACGGACGACGGGATGGGCATGCCGGCCGAGGTGAGGGAGCGTGTGTTCGAGCCGTTCTTCACCACCAAGGAGGTGGGGAAGGGCAGCGGCCTGGGCCTGAGCATGGTGTATGGATTCATCAAGCAATCCAACGGTCATGTGGCCATCTACAGCGAGCCGTCGCTGGGTACGAACGTGAAGCTGTACCTGCCGATTGCGAAGAACCTCGACCGGGAGGCCCCGCCGGAGGAGCCGGAAGCGGAAGTTCCTCGCGGGTCCGGCACCATCCTGGTGGTGGAGGACGATCCCTTTGTCCGCGGGTATGCGGTGGGGAGCCTGGAGAGCCTCGGGTTCCGGGTGGTAGTGGCCGCCGACGGGCGGGAGGCCCTGGCGAAGCTGGCCAGTCAAGGGCCGGAGATCGACATCCTGTTCTCGGATGTGGTGATGCCCGGCGGCATCAGCGGCTGGGAGCTGGCGGAGCGGGCGCAGGCGCTGAAGCCCACGCTGCGGATTTTGCTGACGTCCGGGTATCCCCTGGAAACGATGAACAGCCGGGTGCCGCACATTGCGCGGTGGGCGATCCTGAACAAGCCGTACCGGAAGGCCGATCTGGGCCGGCGGTTGAGCCAGATTCTGGAGGCGGGGTGACGGGGTGGGGGCCGGGTTAGCCGCGCTGCCCCGGTTGGTGGGGGCTTTCTGCTGGCTACCCGCTCGTTGACACTCGCGGCTCCGTTTACTCGCGGCTCCGATCGGGGCTGCGATTGCGGCTCGGTTGATTAGACGGGGGAGGGCACCGAGGCGGCGGCGGCCTGGGGTTGGTAGGCTCCGGCGGGTTTGCGGAAGGCTACGTTCAGGCGGTTCCAGCCGTTGATGGCTACTACGGCCAGGGTGAGCTGGGCGAGCTCCGTTTCCGAGAAGTGAGCCCGGGCTGTTTCGTAGACAGCGTCCGGGACGAAGCCTTCGGTCAGTAGGGTGACCGACTCGGTCCACTGCAGGGCGGCGCGCTCCCTTTCCGTGAAGGCCGGCCACTCATGCCAGGCGCTGAGCATGCAGAGGTCCTGCTCGCTGACGCCCATGGCTCGCAGGTCCTTCCAGTGCATGTCGATGCAGAAGGCGCAGCCGTTGATCTGGGAGGCCCGGAGGTAGACCAAGTCCATCAACTTCTTGTCCAGACCGCAGTTTTCCAGATAGTGGTGGAGCCCGAGCATCGATTGGTAGACCTCGGGCGACGCCTTTGCGTAGTTCATTCGTTCTTTCATCGTCATCTCCTATTCCAGCGGAGCCCCTCCGCCTGTCTGTCCCTATGATCGCGCCGGGGCTGGGGGCGGAAAACATCCACTTGGCCTGATTCGACGGGACCACTTCCGTTGCCGGCACAGCCGCCGGGATTCCGGGAAAAGCGCCAATTGCGATGGCCGCCAAACCGCCGACGAACATGAGTTGCCGTGCCGTACGCGGTCCGAGGGGCGACGGGGTGGGACGGGATTGGCTTCGTTTGGATGAAGTCGACCAGGGGGTCTGCCGTCCCGACGGGTTGGAGGGGTGAAGCCGCAGGTGGGTTTGTTCGCTCATTTTCGGTGGAGTTGCGGAAAGCCACCGTGGGGTGGCCGGGGTGGAACGGGTTGGTTTCGTTGGGATAGGAGTGGCTTTGGTTGGGTGCAGGCGCCGGGGAGTCCGCCGTCTCAACGAGTTGGCGGTGTGAGGCCGCAGGTGGGTTTGTTCGCTCATTTTCGGTGGAGTTGCGGAAAGCCATCGTGGGGTGGCCGGGGTGGATGGGGTTGGTTTCGTTGGGATAGGAGCGGCCTCGGTTGGAATGCCGGGTCTGGTACGGGCCGACTTCGCGAGGGAAGCGCGTTGGGTTTGGCTTTGATTGGGAAAAGGCGACCTGGGGTCGCCTGCGGACCAGGGGGTCCGCCGTCCTAATAGGGTGGAGGTGTGAAGCCGCAGGTGGGTTTGTTCGCTCATTTTCGGCGGAGTTGCGGGAAGCCACCGTTGGGCGGCCGGGGTGGAACGGGTTGATTCGCGTCGGATGCGAGTGGCTTCGTTTGGAGTCCGGGGTCTGGTGTGGACGGGATTCGCTCGGGAAGGGTGTTGGACTTGGCTTCGCTTGGGAAAAGGCGACCTGGGGTCGCCTGCGGACCAGGGGGTCCGCCGTCCTCATTGGTTGGCGATGTGAAGCCGTCGGTGGGTTTGTTGCCACCTGCTGGTTGGATTCGCGGAAACCCTCCACAGGGTGGACGGGGTCGAGGGGACTGGATTCTTTGGAGATCGGTTGGCTTCGTTTGGAGAATCGGATTTTGCGCTGGCCGGCTTCGCGGGGGAACGGCGCAAGGTTTGGCTTCGTTTGGAATAAGGCGACGAGAGGTTGGCTGCGGATCCGGAGGGCGGATGCCCCAAAGGGTTGGGGCTGTGAATCTGGAATTGGGTTTGTTGCCTCCTGTACGGAGGATTCGTGGGCACTGGGCGTTGGCTGGATGGGGTTGAGGCTGCGCCGCTGGAGTTCGTGGATGAGTTCGGCGGCGATGGTTTGGGCGAGCCTGCGTTCGACTGGTGCTTGGGGGTGGAACTGGATGCCGATGGAGGAGAGGAGTCCGTGGAGGTCCGCGCGGTCCTCGGGCGTGACTCCGATGGGGTTGGTGCCGTTCGACGCCTGAAACCGCCAATGGGCGGTCTGGGCTGAGCGAGCGACTTGGCGGCGGGTCGCGGTGAGCGCCCCCCTCCGAGTCGAATCATTTGCAGGCATAGTGCCTCCTTTCGCTTTGGAGTGTAGACTGCGCAGAAGCGAAGAAAAGGAGATAGAGTCTGCAACCGATTGAAAAGAGGATGTCGATTTAGTTGGAAGTGCAGTGAATGAAAGCCGCTTAATGCAAAAAGACGGAGGTTCCTGCTGGGCCCGCCAAATTGAGTCCCAAGACACGCCTGAAGGCAGTAATCGTAAGTCTGCTGAGCGTCGAAACGACCGCCCAGGGGCGGCCCCCTTATTAGCGTTGCCAAAGCATCGAATAGGGCGGATGATTCGTGCCGTGGTTAGCCGGCGGGGTCTTGAGGTTCTGAACCTGGTATTGTTCCTATTTCGGCGAAGAAACGCGTGACTGATATGGCTTCCAATACAAACCCGTTGGCCCCACTCGTTGACCTGATTCATTCTGAAACTTTGGAATCCTGGAAAGCCCGAAACGAAGCCGCTTTGGCAGAGTTGTTCGGGCGCAGATACCCGAAGAAGGCCAAGGATTCAGTGGCTTTGCGAGCTCCTGAGATGAAGGGGAATGACACCAATGTCCCCTATGCGGCCTACATCCATCCTTCGAACGCCGACTCTGGCGCTTATGGGGGAATGAGCTTCGTCACATTTCCGGTTGAAGACGGACCTTGCTTGGTTGGTTTGGTGATTGGGACTCAGGGGTTGGCGCCCGATGAGTCGATTCTGGGCCGGCCCGGGCACGCTCGGAAGCTCAATGCGATTGCCAAGTGGCTGAATCACGAGTTTGGCAGCGGCAGCCAAGTGGCCTGGGCCAAGCAGGATCCCACACGGGTGGATATCGATGTGCCGGAGTCGCTCCGGCAGGGTTGGTCCAGCTACAGTCGCGTCTTCGGGCGGTATGGGCGAGTCCTGTACGCGTTGTACAAACCCTCCTCGGACCGTCAAGCGACCACCTCTGCCGTGGCCGCGCTGCTCGACCTGATGTTTGAGGAGCGGGGCCACTCTCCGCTGAAAGAGTTCGAGGCCGAGTCGGATGGCATACAGTCGGCGTGGTTTTCGCAGTTGATGCCGAAGACGGATGAGAACCAGGTGGTTGACCTGTTGAACCACCGCCGATTTGTGGTGTTGCAGGGTCCTCCAGGAACTGGCAAGACGCGGATGGCACGGCGAATTCTGGAGGGACGGTATGCCGGGTTCGGTCGCTCCATTCAATTTCACCCTGGCACCACCTATGAGAACTTCATTGGAGGGTTGGCTCCGGTTCATGGGGTCGAGGACGGGGGCGCCGGGCTCGGATTTCGATTCGCGCCGAAGCCCGGCTTTTTGATCGAGGCCGCCGCGCAGGCTGCGGAAAAGGACGCGCCCTATCTGCTGCATATCGATGAGATCAACCGGGCGGACCTGGGGAAGATTCTGGGAGAAGCGATCTATCTGTTCGAGTCGAAGCAGGAATCACGGCGCGAGATCGATCTACCGTACGATTTTGGCGCGCCTTTCCACGGGCGGCTGCATCTGCCAGAGAACCTGCATGTTCTGGGTACGATGAACAGTTCGGATCGGAGTATCGCGATCCTGGATGTCGCGGTGCGCCGACGATTCGCGTTCCTGTCGCTGTGGCCGAGCCTTGCTGTTGTCGAAGAACATGGCTGCAAAACGATGTCAGACGCTTTCAAGGATCTGCTCTCCATCTTTGTGGAGCACGCTCCGGATGAGGCGCTGGCGCTTGTGCCCGGTCATTCGTATTTCCTGGACAAAGATGAGGCACAAGCGCGCGTCAGTCTGCGGACCAGCCTGGCCCCCTTGCTTGATGAGTACCTGGCGCAAGGTTACGTGAGTGGGTTTGCCGAGTCGATTCGGGGGTACATGCAGTGGCTGGAAAGCCTGTAGCGGCAGCCGTGCGAGCGGGCTCGCGTCGACCCCGGCGCGCTGACGTCTCACCGCTGAACGGTGTCAAGCCCACGCGGGACATCTGCCTCGAGTTGCAGGACCATAGCCGGGTGACCAAGTCGGCGATCGAGTTGTTTGGGAGCAAGAACTCAGCCGACCCGCAGGCGCAGGCAGCGCGGCTTTCGGAGCTGTTCATCCGTCAGAATCTGCCGATCTTTCAGTTGCTGCAGGTGGATGTACAGAGGGACTTCGATGGCTCCGATGTCCTGCTCAACATCGAATCGCACAGCGCGGTGGGGGCTGTTCCGTTGCGATCTCCGCTGACCTCTAAGAATGACTTCGGTTTGGTCGTCCAGCCGCGATTCCCCTGGGCGGGCATTGGGCCGATGCTGGCCGAGATGGGGTGGCTGATCAGCCCGACTCCATTGAAGCTGCCGCTGCTGAAGCGGTCGGAGCGACGGGTGCCTCTGTGGGTCCTCTCGTACATGGTGCTGACCCGGTTCAAGGCGCTGCTGGACAAGTTGGAGCGCCGGTTTGAGGTGACCAAGGAGACCAGGTCGAGTCCGAGGGGCCGGATCGAATGGACCGAGTATGTGACGCGTGAGATGCCACGGGGGCGTTTCCTGGCGGTACCGTGCACGTTCCCTGATCTTCGGGATGACCGGCTTTTGAAAGGCGCCATCCGGTTCGCGGTGGAGAAGCAACTCCGGTCACTTGAGACGCAATCGGGGCAAGGGTCGTTTGTGCACCGGTTGATTGCTTTCGCGGAGGCGCTATTGCAGCGGGTTCGAGATGTGGCGGGCCGGCGGCCGGGCGTCGGGGAAGTCCAGAACTGGTTACGACGACCGTTGCGGGCGGATGCCTTTCTGGAGGGGTTGCAGGCGGTCGATTGGACAATTGATGAACGGGGTCTGGCCGGCAGCAGTGATCTGGAGGGCATCCCGTGGACCATGCCGATGGAGCAGTTCTTCGAGGCGTGGGTGGAGACGATTGTCCGTTCGGTGGCTCAGCGTACCGGGGGCGTGCTCCGCACTGGCCGTAAGAGGGAGACGGTGGCTCCGATTGCCTGGGATCCGCCTTATGTGGGTTCACAGCGGTCGTTGGTACCGGATCTGATCCTGGAGACGGAGGACACGGCCATCATTGTCGATGCCAAGTACAAGCGGCATTGGGAGGAGATGCAGGTAGGCGACTGGCGGGGCCAGACCGATGAACTGCGGGAAGAGCACCGAGCGGATGTATTGCAGGTGCTGGCGTACGCCAATCTGGTGAGCGCTCGGGAGGTCGTCTGTTGTCTGGTGTATCCGTGTTCCATGACGACATGGGCCTCGCTGGAGAGGCGGGGGCGGCTGTTTCACCAGTCGGAGCTTCCGAATCGGGGGCGGCGGGTTCGGTTGTGGTTGACGGCGGTGCCTATGGCTGGAGTGGCTGAGGAGGTTGCGGGGCAATTGGGAGAGCACTTGCGGAGGATCAGAGAATTGTCATTCCCGCGAGAAGCACCGACGGTGTGTTAAGGGGAATCATCGGCCCTGGCCGGGACTTCCACCGCAGGCCGGCTGTCACCGGTGTCTAGAGGTCGACTGGCTGTGTCACCCTGCTATCGTGGAGGAGTTGAAGGTTCCGAGATGGATCACTACGTGCGAACCTCGAGCGGCAGGCAATCGTGCGAGGGAACAGGCGCATGGGAAGACCTTCAGCAGTTAGTACTACAACGGCGACTGACCACACTATGATCACTGAAGCCGAACTGATCGAACTGCTAGCCGACCTGGAGTCGTTTCGGGTGGAGCGCACGGTGGCAATAGCCGACACGGCAAAGTTCAGCCAGGCGGTTTGCGCGTTCGCTAATGACATGCCCGCATCTGGACTTCCAGGCTACCTGTTAATTGGTGCCGACGACAAAACTGGAGCACCGTCTGGCCTGGAAGTGACAGACGAGTTGCTGCGAAATCTGGCCGGGCTAAGTTCCGACGGCAACATTCTTCCTGCTCCCGCACTGATGGTCTATCGTGTGACACTCGGATCCGGTTTGGGCGAGATAGCGGTCGTAGAGGTACAACCTTCAGACCTCCCTCCTGTGCGGTACAGGGGGCAGACATGGATTAGGCGTGGTCCGCGAAAGGGCATAGCCAATGAGGCGGAAGAGTCGATTCTGATCGAGCGCCGCACCGCGGCCGCGAGGACATTCGATGCTCAAGCCTGCCCCGGGTCGGGCCTTGCTGACTTGGCGCTAGACCTCTTTACGAACACCTACCGACCGCTGGCGATTGACGCAGAGACGATTGCTGAGAACCACCGCCCGATCGAGCACCAATTGGCGTCATTGCGCTTTTTCGACCTGTCACGCAACTATCCAACCTATGCAGGACTGGTTCTATTTGCCAAGGATCTGGCCGCGTGGCTGCCGAACGCATATGTCCAATACGTGCGCTTCCGAGGCGCGAAAATGGACGATGATATTCTCGTTGAGAAGCGATTTCAGGGCGATCTGCTTTCGGTGGTGCGGGATCTCGCCGCCTATGTGCAATTGATCACAGATTATCGTCCGGTGCGCAGTTCTCCGCTGGAAGAAACGATGGTCGCTGACTATCCGGAGGTGGCCGTTCGAGAATTGTTGATGAACGCAGTGCTGCACCGATCGTACGAAGTCCCCTCGCCGGTTCGATTTTACCAGTATTCCGACCGAATTGAGATTCAGAATCCAGGTCCTCTCTACGGCATTGCACGCCCAGAGAACTTCCCGACGCAAACCAGCTATCGGAACCCGGTTCTAGCCGAAGCGATGAAGACACTCGGAGTGGTGAATCGCTTTGGGCGGGGAGTGGTCCGAGCTCAGGCAGCGCTCGCGCGAAGCGGCAACCCGCCAGCAGAGTTTATTTTTGGGGATCTGCACTTCGGCGCAACTATCCGAGCACGGACATGAATACCATTGCGTTCTTCAATAACAAGGGTGGTGTTGGCAAAACGTCATTGGTGTACCATCTGGCGTGGATGTTCGCAGATCGCGGTGTTTCTGTTCTGGCGGTCGATTTGGACCCGCAAGCGAACCTCACTGCCATGTTCCTCAACGAGGAGGAATTGGAGGGGATCTGGCCGGACGCTGAAGAGCATCCTGCTACTATCTATGGCGCGGTTCGGCCAATATTGCGCGGGCTTGGTGACATTGAGGCGCCTCCTGTGGTGCGGATTCAGCCCAATCTCGGATTGCTTCCCGGAGACCTCGGTCTTTCCCGATTTGAGGATAAGCTCTCCGCCGCCTGGCCGAATTGTCACAACTCGGATGAGGCAGCATTTCGCACCATGTCAGCGTTTCATCGAATTATGGCTGAGATGGCAGGTGACTGGGCCGAGTTGGTTCTAATTGATGTTGGCCCGAATCTCGGAGCAATCAATCGAGCGGCCCTCATAGCGTCAGACCGAGTGTGTCTGCCATTGGCCCCCGACCTCTACTCTCTCCAGGGGCTGAGAAACCTGGGGCCGACACTTATGCGATGGCGCACTACCTGGGCTGAGATGAAGCTCAAGGCACCGGTTGGTCTCTCGCTACCTATTGGATCAATGACCCCAACGGGGTATGTAGTGATGCAGCACAGTATGCGGGATAGCCGACCAGTGAAGGCCTACCAACGGTGGATGGATCGGATTCCTCAGGTCTACCGCGCCGTCGTCTTAGGGGAGGCCGCAACCGACGGGGTGCCGAAAGTGGAACAGGATCCAAACTGTCTTGCGCAGTTGAAGCACTACCGAAGCTTGATGCCTCTCGCGATGGAGGCGCACAAGCCGATGTTTCACCTCAAGCCGGCTGACGGCGCGATTGGGGCTCACGTGGAGGCCGTTCGGGACTGCCGGAATGATTTTCTGCGCCTGGCTCAGAAAGTGGGCGCATCCGCGGGCGTGAGTGTCGCTTGATACTGCCACCCTTCCCGGCACCGCCCCGGCCCATCGGGCGATAATGGGGGTTGATCCAGACTTCTCAGTTGTCGGTGGCTCGGGATTGGCTGCGCTTGGCGTCTCGCGTTGCTGTGCTTACCGGGGCCGGGATCTCCGCTGAAAGCGGGGTTCCTACCTTCCGGGCATCGGAGGGGCTTTGGCGGAACTTTCGGGCTGAGGATCTGGCTACCGCCGAGGCGTTTCATCGGGATCCGGCCCTCGTCTGGACCTGGTACAACTGGCGGCGGGAGACTATCGCCGCTTGCCGGCCGAACCTGGGGCACTACGCTTTGGCTGAGCTCGAGAAACAGAAGCCCGGGTTGACGCTCGTTACCCAGAACGTGGACGGGTTGCATAACCGGGCCGGGAGCCAGCGGGTGCTCAAGATCCATGGGGATATCTGGTGGGTCCTGTGCCTGGCTTGTAACCGGATCACTACGGATCTGCGGGTGCCGCTGCCGGAGATTCCTCCGCATTGCTCGTGCGGCGGGCTGCTGCGGCCCGGGGTGGTGTGGTTCGGGGAGTCGCTGCCGACCGCGACCTGGGCGCAGGCCGAGGCTGCTGTTTCGGAGTGCGAACTGCTGGTGGTGGCCGGGACCAGTTCGGTGGTGTATCCGGCTGCGAGCCTGGCTCCGCTGGCACGAAGCCGCGGGGTTCGGGTGATTGAGATCAATACGGAGGAGACGCCGCTCAGCGGCGCGGCGGCCATTTCGCTTCGCGGGCCTTCCGGCGAATTGCTGCCGCTGCTGATCGAGTCGGCTTCCAAAGATTAACCATGAGACTTGCCTACATTGATGCGTTTGCCGGGATTGCCGGCGATATGACAGTCGGCGCGCTGATCGATGCCGGGGCTGATACGGCCGCGCTGTTTGCGGGGCTGGATTCGCTCGGGACGGCGGCTAAGTTCCGCTTCGAGAAGACGAAGCGCCAGGGGATCGCGGCCACCAAGTTCGATATCGAGTTCGAGGACCAGAAGAAGCACCGGCACCTGCCGCATATCGTGAAGATGATCGAGGCGGCGATGCTGCCGGACGCGGTGAAGACGAACGCGATCCAGGTGTTCCAGGTGCTGGGCGAGGCGGAAGCGCGGGTCCACGGGACATCGATCGAGAAGGTCCACTTCCACGAGGTGGGCGCGGTGGATTCCATCTGCGACATCGTGGGGGCGTGCCTGGGGTTCCACCTGCTGGGGGTGGAGTCGGTGCACTGCTCGGCCATCAATACAGGCAGCGGAACGATTACGGCGGATCACGGGGTGATGCCGGTGCCGACTCCGGCGACGGCGCTGCTGCTGCGCGGGAAGCCGGCGTATGCGCGGGGTCCGGAGACCGAATTGACGACGCCCACGGGTGCAGCGATTGTTTCGGCGCTGGGCAAGAGCTTCGGGCCGATGCCGGCGATGACGATTGAACGCGGCGGGTTCGGCGCGGGGACGAAGGATTTCCCGGGGATGGCGAATGTGGTGCGGATCCTGATCGGGTCGAATCACAACGCCAGCGAGGCTACGGTGATTTCGGTGATTGAGGCGAACATTGATGACTCGTCGCCGGAGGTGCTGGGCTACGCGATGGACCGGCTGTTCTGCGCCGGCGCGCTGGATGTGACGCTGCAGCCGGTGTTCATGAAGAAGCAGCGGCCGGGTACGTTGATGCAGGTGCTGGCGATGCCGGCGGACCAGGAGCGGCTGGCGGCCCTGATTCTGGAAGAGACGTCGACCTTTGGGTTGAGGATTACGCAGGCGGAGCGGCGAGTGGAGCCACGGAAGCATGTCGAGGTGGAGACGCCGTTCGGGCAGGTGCGGGTGAAGGTGGCCGGGAACGGTACGGCTTCGCCCGAATTTGAAGATTGCCGCGAGCTGGCCCAGGCTACGGGGCAGCCGTTGAAGACGATTTACGCGGCCGCGATCGCGGCTTACAGGAACTAGCGCATGTCCGGGAAATACTATCTCACTACGCCCATCTATTACGTGAATTCGGCGCCCCACCTGGGCACGACGTATGCCACCATGGCGGCGGACACGATCCGCCGTTACCAGGGGATGCTCGGGAAAGAGACGCTGCTGGTGACGGGCAGCGACGAGCACAGCCAGAACGTGGAGCGGGCGGCCCGGAAGAAGGGCCTGTCGCCGTTCGACTTTTCGACGGAGCTGTCGAACGAGTTCAAGGCGCAGTGGGACAAGTTCGAGATCCCCTACCGGTTCATCCGCACGTCGGATCCGCAGCACCAGAAGACGGTGCAGTGGCTGTTTGAGCGGTGCCGGGCGAACGGGTATATCTATCCGAGCACGTACACGGGGCAGTACTGCGTCAACGACGAACTGTATGTGAACGATGCGCAGCCGGGCGATCCGTGTCCGGATTGCGGGCGTCCGACGGAGACGGTGACGGAGGAGAACTACTTCTTCAAGCTGTCGGCGTTCCAGGACCGGCTGCTGGCCCTGTATGAGAGCCAGCCCGACTGGGTGGAGCCGGAGTACCGCAAGAACGAGATTGTGTCGTTTGTGAAGGGCGGGCTGCGGGATCTGTCGATCACGCGGACGAACATCGCCTGGGGCATCCCGGTGCCGGTGGAAGGGAACCACGTTTTCTATGTGTGGTTCGATGCGCTGATCAGCTACCTGTCGGCGGTGAAGGACGAGGGGCTGTGGCCGGCGGACCTGCACCTGATCGGCAAGGACATCCTGCGGTTCCACGCGATCTACTGGCCGGCGTTCCTGATGGCGGCGGACCTGCCGCTGCCGAAGAAGATCCTGGCGCACGGGTGGATCCTCAAAGACTCGATCAAGATGTCGAAGTCGCGGGGGAATGTGGTGCGGCCGGAGCCGCTGCGGCAGGTGATTGGGCCGGATCCGCTGCGGTATTTCCTGCTGCGCGAGATTCCTTTCGGGCAGGACGGGAACTTCAGCTACGACGTGCTGATCACGAGGATCAATGCGGACCTGGCGAACGGGTTAGGCAATCTGGCGAGCCGGACGCTGACGATGATCCGGCAATATTTCAACAGCGAGATTCCGGCGAGCGCCGGCGATGCCGAGTTCAATACTTTGGCTGAGCAGACGCGGGACCAATACCTGGAGTCGTTCAACCGCTTTGAGTTCAACCGGGCGCTGGAGAATCTGTGGTCGATGATCAGCCGGTTGGATAAGCACATTGTGGAGCGGGCTCCGTGGGTGCTGGCGAAGAAGCAGGATGCGGAGAGCCGGGCGGTGCTGGCGGCCACCTTGTACAACGTGGCCGAGGCGCTGCGGTTCATCTGTGTGCTGGTGCATCCGGTGATGCCGGACGCGACGCAGAAGCTGTGGAGCCAGTTGGGGATGACGACGGAGCTGGCGACGACGAATCCGACGACGCTGGCGTGGGGCGACCTGCCGGCCGGGCAGAAAATCAAGCCGGCGGAGGGGATTTTCCCGCGCATCGACGCAAAGACCGCAATCGACAGAATTCAGGAAATCGACGATATGGAAGCTGATCGCATCAATGTTCTGTTAGGCAAGACGGAAACTCCGGCGGCTGAGGCTGCTGCGCCTGCTGCCACGCCGGCTGCTGCTCCGGTGGCTGCTGAACCCGCTGCCGCCACTGAGGCCTCGGCCACGCCTGGCACGGGTTGGACGCCGCCGGCGGGTGTACCGCCGCTGGCTCCGGTGATCACGATTGAAGACTTCGTGAAGGTGGATCTGCGAGTGGCGCAGGTATTGACCGCCGAGAAGGTGAAGGGCGCGGACAAGCTGCTGCACCTGACGCTGGATGTGGCGGAAGAGAAGCCGCGGACCATCGTGGCCGGCATTGCGAAGGCGTATGAGCCGGAGCAGTTGGTGGGCCGGAAGGTGGTGATTGTGGCGAATCTGGCTCCGCGGAAGCTGCGCGGGATTGAGTCGAATGGCATGATTGTGGCCGCTTCGCTGGAAGACGGGTCGCCGGTGCTGGCCGCGTTCCTGGAGTCCGTGCCGGTGGGCGCGCGCCTGAAGTGATGACGAGCCTGATCGACAGCCACTGCCATCTGGACGGGGAGCGGTTCGCGGAGGACCGCCCTGCTGTGATTGAGCGCGCGCGGGCGGCCGGGGTCGAGTTGATGGTGGCGATTGGGACGGGCGACGGTCCGCCGGATCTGGAGGCGGGCATCCGGCTGGCGGAGGCGTATCCGTTTATCTACGCGACGGTGGGGGTGCATCCGCACGAAGCCGCGAAGGTGACGGAGGAGACGTGGCCGGCGCTGATCGCGCTGACCGCGCATCCGAAGTGTGTGGCGGTGGGGGAGATCGGGCTCGACTACCACTACGATTTCTCGCCGAGGGACGTGCAGCAGCGGGTGTTCGTGCGGCAGATGGAGATTGCGCGGGCGGCCGGGCAGCCGATTATTATTCACACCCGGGAGGCCTGGGCGGATACGGTGGCGCTGATCCGCGAGCATTGGGCGGTGGAGCTGGGCGGGATCTTCCACTGCTTTTCGGGTGGTCCGGCGGAGGCGCAGGAGGCGTTGGACCTGGGGTTCCATGTGAGTTTTTCGGGGATCGTGACATTCCCGAAGGCCACGGATATTCATGAGGCGGCGCGGATGGTGCCGGCGGACCGGATCCTGGTGGAGACCGATTCGCCCTATCTTGCGCCGATCCCGTACCGGGGGAAGCGCAACGAGCCGGCGTATGTCGTGGAGACGGCGAAACGGGTTGCGGAGCTGCGCGGGGTCTCTTTTGAGGCGCTGGCGGAGCAAACATCGGAGAATTGGCGGCGTCTGTGTTTGCAGGCAGGCAGGCGCAACGGATAAACTTGAGTCAGTCGATGGCAACCGGCAAGCTGGGTCTCGCACTCACTACTCGTGAAATTCTAAGCCTCGTCTCGAAAGATCTCGAGAAGGTGGAGCAGGAGTTTCGCCTGGAGTCGGTGGCCTCTGTGGATGCCGTCTCGCAGATTGCGCAGTACCTGCAAGGCAATGGCGGCAAGCGGCTTAGGCCGATCATGCTGCTGGTGTCGTGCCGGCTGTTCCGCGAGCCGTCGCCGGAAGCGATCCGCCTGGCGGCCGTTGTGGAGTTAATCCACACTGCGACGCTGGTACACGACGACATCATTGATGACGCGAAGACGCGGCGCGGCAAACCCTCGGCTAATGTTCTGTGGGGGAACCATACTTCCGTTCTGGCCGGCGACTGGCTGTACATGCAGGCGTTCCAGATTGCCTTGCGCATGCGCAGTTTCGAAGTGCTGGACCTGCTGATCACGCTGACGCAACAGATGGTGGATGGCGAGCTGCTGCAGTTGGAGCGGATCGGGCGCATCGACATTACGGAAGCGGATTCGATGGAGCTGATGGACCGGAAGACGGCCACGCTGTTTTCGGCCTGCACCAAGCTGGGTGCGATTGCGGCCGAGGCGACGGAGTCGGAACAGACGGTGCTGGGCGACTTCGGGTGGAACCTGGGGATGGCGTTCCAACTGGTGGACGACATCCTGGACTTCACGTCGAGGGAGTCGATTCTCGGGAAGCCGGTGGGGAACGATCTGCGGGAAGGCAAAGTGACCTTGCCGCTGATTTATGCGCTGCAGGATGCGAGTCCGGGGGATCGGGCGAAGGTCGAGATCGTGCTGAAGGAAGGGAACTACGAGAAGGTTGCCTTCGGGGAGATCCGGGGGATTCTCGATAAGCATCACGGGATTGAACGGGCCCGGGTGCGCGCGCATGAGTTTACGGCGAAGGCTCGTACGCTGTTGCAGACGTTCAATGAGTGTCCGGCGCGGACGGCGCTGTTTGCGGCTACCGATTTGGTGGCGGACCGGGACCGGTAGACGGGTAGCCCGTCGCTTACGCTCCGGGACTGGGGTTTTTTCTCACTGGTGGGTTGAGGACGAGACGGGGTGGGTTGCGTTCGCCCCTCGGTGGCTGGTTGGGGACTCTTTGTTGCTCCTCCGCTCCCTTACGGTCGCGGCTCAAGGTCGCGGCTCAATTCGCGGCGCCGTTCGGGTTTCCAAACACTTACACTGGTGACGGCACCATGAACCGCCGGGAATTTGCTGCTGCTCCTTTGCTGCTCACCGCCTGCGGCCGCGCTACGCCTGAAGCCGGGTGGCCGGCGAAGTGGGACCGCGAGCTGGTCCGCAAATCCGTCCAGATCTCCGATGAGAAGTTCGATCCCGAACATAAGATGATCTCGGTGATCCTGGGGCCGGAGTACCGCTATCACACGAAGATGCGGGAGTGCCGGGCGCATCCGACCCGGGATTCGCTGGCGTATGCGCTGTTCCTGCTCGAAGAAGGTTCGAAGGAGCGGGTGGAGCGGGCGAAGGAGATCCTGGATCGCGTCCTGAATTTGCAGGTGGTGGATCCGGAATCGAAGTGGTACGGGCTCTGGGGCTGGTATATGGAGGAGCCTCCGGACAAGATGGCTCCGGCGGACTGGAACTGGGCGGACTTCAACGGGTCGCTGCTGCTGGTGATCGAGTTCCGGAACGGGGGCAAGCTGGGGGCGGAGTTGCGCGGCCGGGTGCGGGAGTCGATCCGGCATGCGGCGCATTCGGTGAAGCGGCGGAACGTGTCGATGTCGTATACGAACATCGCGATGAAGGGCACGTTCGTGACGCAGGCGGCGGCGGAGCTGCTGAACGACGAAGAGCTGCGGGTCTACGCGAAGGACCGCATGGTGCGGCTGTGCCAGGCGATTGATGAGACGGGCAGTTTTGCGGAGTACAACTCGCCGACGTATGCGCTGGTGAGTTTGACGGCACTGACGCGGATCCGGATGTTCGTGAAGGATGAAGAGGCGAAGCGGCGGGCGGCGCTGCTGGAGCGGCGGTTGTGGCTGCATATGGCGGCGCACTGGGACGCGGCGCGGAAGCAGTTCGCGGGTCCGATGAGCCGCTGTTACCGGAATGACATTGGGTATCCGGCGTGGCTGGAGAAGGCGCTGGGCGGGCGGTTGAAGCTGGTGACTCCGCAGAACCGGACGGATGACGGGGATACGGGGATTCACGAGTACCGGTGTCCGGTGGATCTGGCTGACCGGTTTCTGAAGGCGGAGCCGGATCGCGAGCAGAGGGAGCTGTTCCTGGCCAAGCCCGAGACGGCCGGGACGACGTATTTCTCGAAGGACTTCTCGATGGGGACGGTGAATCGCGGGGACTTCTGGGTGCAGCGGCGGCCGCTGATCGGGTTCTTTGGGGACGATTCGAGGCCGGCGCGGACGGTGCAACTGCGGGTGGTGAAGGACGGGTACGATTTCTCGTCGGCACTGTTCTTCAGTACGCAGCGGGGTCCGCGGGTGCTGGGCATGATCAACTTCCGGAGTCCGGGCGGCGACAAGCACATCTCGCTGGATCCTATTAAGGACGGAGCGTTCGACTGCGGGCGGCTGTTCGTCGAGTTCGATATCGAAGGGCTGGACGCGTTCACGACGGAGCAGATCGAGAACACGGTGTTCGTGAAGTCGAAGGGGCTGCAACTGCGGTTCCGGGTGCTGGATGCCCGGTGGGGGGCGCACCGGCCCGAGTTGAAGGTGTCGAAGACGACACAGAGTGTGACGGTGACGCTGGACCTGAAGCCGGTCGATGCTCCGAAGCGGGTGCGATGGAGCGAGGTGCGGGCGGCGTATGCCGCATTCGCCCTGGAGATGGCCGATGGGGATGGCACATTCCCCGATTCGATGCCTGTTTCGAAACTAGACGGATCTGTACTGCGTGCGGAGTGGGGTGAACTGAAGCTGGCGGCTTCGACCCGAGTGCAGACCGTGGAGCAGCACAACGCGGATTTCCAGGGGGATGCGCGTCCAGTACCAAGACTGGAAAA